>WGCR01000549.1 GCA_015493675.1 Anaerolineae bacterium | reverse complement strand
TGGCGACTCCATGAATGCTGAACAAGCAAAAGAACTGGAAAACTTCAAAAATGAGCACAAAGTTCGCACAAAGGGCAAGCTTTCGGTGGCGCTTTATCTGACGCGTGAAGCAAAGCGACGCAATTTTCCTCTTGCTCCATCCGATTTTTTGGCCGAAAGCAGGGGACAAGTGCGCGGACTAAGCAAAGCCGCTGTGCAGGCCATTTTACGAGATCATGGCATTAACAGAACGCTTGCCCAAGAGGCGGGGCGAACCAGTCGTGGCAGTGTGGGGTTGATGGAAGCCTATGTACAGCTACTGAATCGGTTGAACGAATCTGGCATGTTGGATATGGAAGCTGCCGAGCAATGGTGGGTGGACCGCGTGAGAGATTATTTTGCAAGTATGCCGTTGAAAATGAAGTATGACGCCAGCAAGTCGATTCAGGCCATTTTCGAGGATTTATTTCAGCAGGTTCGGCAACGCGAGGAAGATGACCCCGGCTCCACCTATCTGGGAGCCGTGTTGCAGCATCTGGTTGGAGCTAAGATCGAGTTGTCTGTGCCCCACGTACAATTGACGCACTTCGGGGCTTCAGTGGCCGATCATTCCACGCACCGAGCGGGTGATTTTCAGATTGGCGAAGCAGATGCCATGATCGACTGCACGCCGATGAGGAATGAAAATGGAACGCAGACACATCTGATGCCCGCAGATTCTCGCAGATTATCCTGATTTTATCTGTTTTTATCTGCGTAGATCGGCTTTTTCTGCGTCATCTGCGTTCTATTTACGGAACAGTCATTCATGTCACAACCATGCCTTCTGAGTCGCTTATCGAGAAATGCAAAGAGAATCATCGCTCCAATTTTAGCCCCATCATTATTACGATGGCCGACCGCGTGTCTGTGGCGTCAGCCAATGCCGAGATGTCGGGCATCCAGGATCGCATCGAAGTGCTGGCTGCAGAGCAATTTTTGGCCACAAACTTGCATGAATTGAGCGCTTTTCAGATATCGGCTCGCGAAGCGACCTTGCGGGAACTCATCGAGCGCTATAATCAATTGATTGAGACTTATGAAACCGATCCCGGTTTGAAAATTCAGTTAGGATGATCTTCATAATGCATTCTCTTATTCCTTTTCCCGATTCGAATCTGCAAACCGTTCATCAAGCGTTGCTGCGCTTCGCACCGGATGCGGTGTTGGTGGGCGGCGCCGTGCGCGATGGGCTCCTGGCCCGGCCCGTACATGATCTCGACTATGTGGTCGAAGGCAATGCCTTGCGCATCGGCAAAAAGTTGGCCGACGCCCTGGACGCAGCTTATTATCCCCTGGACAAAACGCGTAAAATCGCCCGCATCGTCTGGAAGCAGAATGATGATGAAACGCTGGTGGTTGACATCTCTTCGCTGATCGGCATCACCCTGGAAGAAGACATCCGCCGCCGCGACTTCACCATCAACGCCATTGCCCTGCTGCCCGACGGGCAGTTATTCGATCTGCTGGGCGGGGTGGATGATCTGGAGCAGGGGCTGCTGCGGCTGTGCAGTCCCGACAGTTTGTATAATGATCCGGTGCGCACCATTCGGGCCGTGCGATTTCTCCATCTGTTCGAGTTGACGCCCGCGCCCGGGCTGGATCAATCGGTGTGGTATGCCGCTCCCCGATTGCATCGCGTTAGCCCCGAACGTCAGCGGGATGAGTTCGTAAAAATGCTTGCCTTGCCCCGTCCGCATCTGGCCGTCGATCGCCTGGCGGACTGGCGCATCGCTGACGAATTGCTGCCCGAACTGGTGGCGCTTCAGGATGTCATGCAGCCGCGGCCGCACGTTTTCGATGTCTATCATCACACCCTGCAAACCCTGCGCTGGATGGCTCGTCTGGATAGATGGCTACGGGGGGAAGAAATCGGAGAGGATGTCAGCGACGCCCTGATCCATCAGCGCCTGGCCGACTACCGTTCCATCCTGGGCGCTTATCTGCAGGAGCCCCTGAGCGTTGAACGTCCGCGCTGGTTGTGGCTGCGCTTCGCTGCCATCGCTCATGATTGGGGCAAAGTCCGGGCCTTTCGCGAAAATGAGGAGGGCGACATTCATTTTTATCGTCATGAGCAGCTCAGCGGCGAACTGGTTGCTGACTGGATGCTGCGCTATCATTGCGCCAAAAATGAAATAACCTTCGTGAAACGCGTGTGCGTCCAACACATGCGGCCCATGGGCCTGTTCATTAACCGCGACGCCCCCAGTCGCCGGGCGTTGTTCCGGTTCTATCGTGATCTTGAGGACGCCGCGCCTGCCGTTGCGCTGCTCTTCCTGGCTGATTTTCTGGGCGCCCGCGGCAAGGAAATAAATCCTGAGGAATTGTCCTCCGCGCTTGATTACGTGGAAGCTTTTCTGCGTCCATTTGTCGAGAGCGATGAAAAACCTCCGGTTCCCGCGCCGCTTCTCAATGGCAACGACATTATCCAGCTTTTCGATGCGCCCAAGGGGCCGGCCATTGGCCGATTGCTCAACGCTTTGCAGGAAGCCCAGGCCGCGGGCGAGGTGGAGACCCGGGAACAGGCTATCGGTTATATCGAAATGCTGCTGAGAAAGGAGAACAATGACTGAAAAAAACTACAAAGTCGGGCCCGATGAATTCACTGTGGATGAGGCGCGTCTGCAACAAGCGCTGGCGCGCTACCATGAGGGCAAGGGGCTGATCGGCGGCGATCCGCGTAAACGCCCGCGCTGGCTGCATCCCCTGCCCGCGGAGCCTGCTCCCGCCTTTCGTCTGCTGCAATCCAGCCCGGAGCATCTCGCACGACTCCATCGGTTTCTCAGCTCCGCGCCGCTGGAGATCGAGATCGGCAGCGGACCCGGCGATTTTATCCTGGATTGGGCGCAAAAATATCCCCGTCGACATTTTTTGGCTTTTGAGGTCAAATGGAAACTTGTGCGGGATATGGTGCAGCGGGCGCAGAAACAGGGAATCAGCAATTTTTGGGCCTCGGATGATGATGCCCGCTTCGATTTGCCGCGCCTGTTACAGCCCAACAGCGTAGACGTCTTTCACATTCTCTTTCCCGATCCCTGGTGGAAGCCCAAACATCAACCGCGTCGTCTTTTCTCCCCACCCTTTGTGGATGTGCTGGCGTTGTTGCTGAAACCGGGCGGCATCCTGCGGGCGGCCAGCGACGTGCCCGGCTACGCCGACGTCATCCAGCAGGTCGTGGAGGGCCACGCTGATTTCTTGTCGCACAACCCCGAACTGGCTGCTCGCTTCGCGAATGCGGCTCCCACCAGTCGTCAGGCCTTTTGTGACAAGATCGGGCGGCCCTACCAATTCTTTTATTTCCAAAAACGATCATAACGCCGACTTCTCGTTTCCCCATCTCAAGGAGCACCCTCATGTCGCCACAAATCATCCACACCGACAAGGCCCCCGCTGCGGTCGGGCCCTATTCGCAGGCCGTCAGAATCGACAAGCTGGTTTACACCGCCGGACAGATCGGCATTGATCCGGCCACGGGCCAGATGCAAGAAGGATTGGAAGCTCAGGCCCGGCAGGTCATGGCCAATCTTCAAGCCGTGCTGGAAGCCGCTGGCACCAGCTTCGGAACGGTGGTCAAAACCACCATTTTCATCACCGATATGGCCGATTTTAGCGTTATCAACGGTATTTACGGCGCTTTTTTTGTTGATAATCCCCCTGCTCGCTCCACCGTAGCCGTCGCCCAACTGCCCTTGGGAGCGCTCGTGGAGATCGAAGCCATCGCACTTTGCACTGATTAATCTTATTCTCATTTTTACCC
>WGCR01000548.1 GCA_015493675.1 Anaerolineae bacterium | reverse complement strand
GTTCATAATGTTCCCAGCGCCGGGCCTGCTCCCGCACCTGGCGGCGCTGCCGGGCGTCCGCGGCCACATCGGCGCGGCGGGCCAGGCCCACGCTGAAAATATCGTGGGTGATGAGCGCGGTGGGCGGAAGATTCGGGCGGAAGGCGTAGGGGGCCAGATAGGGCCATTCCACCTGCAAAAGGTCGTGCCGCCGGGCTGCCAGCGCCGCGGTCAGGGCCCGGTGCATGGCGGGCTGATCCCAGGCGGGGATGTCCGCAGGCCAGCCTTGTCGCCAGGTTTTCGCATAGTTTCGTGCCACGGTCAGCGCGTCCCGGCCCGGGTGGCGCAATAATTTTCTTTTGCTCTGGAAGGGAACCCGAATGACTCGAATGTCCAACTCTCGCTCGAGTTGCTGCAACCCCGCCCGCTCCTCCTCGTTGCGACAAAAGCTGAGAAAGGTGATTTCATGGCGGCGGGCCTGGTGCTTGGTGATGTTGTAGAGCCGCGTGCGTCCGCCGCTGAAAATTGGCAGAGGCGAGATGGGCGAGAGAATGAGCAATCTCATGGTTTGAGTAAGAGCCACAATTGGCGGCAGCGGGGCTGAACCGGTTGGCAATAATGTTCGTATAGCGGCCCCAGAGCCTGACGCTGGCGCTGCTGCTGGCGTCGGGCCAGCGTTTGCACCATTTCCGGATCATCCGCCGGGCGCAGGGGGAGATTGAATGTCGAAGCAGCTTCTGTCGCCTTATCGGCCCGCACCAGCGCCAAGATGGGAAAGTCGGGGGGCGTTGGCAGCGGCAGCCAGAAATAGCTCTGCTCCCGGGCCAATTGTTGGCGCAAGAGGGGCTGCGGATCGTTGATGAGCAGGAAGGTGGGGCGCTGGGCCAGCGCGTAGGGCCAATCACTGCGGCCCAGACGCAACTGTGGACGCCCTTCGCGGGCAATGACGGGATCGGTCAGCCCGAAGGCATCCAGCACCCGGCCAGGGAGGTAGTAACCGGTGCGGCCCAGCACAGTGGTGGCCATGGGAAGATCATCGTCGCCGGCGATCTGGGCCAGAACGGGCATGGTTTCACCCCACCAGACATCGAGATGCCGGGTGTCGCGCGTGAGCGAGGCCAACGCCGAAAAGTCGATCTGGGCAATGAGAAGCAAGCACAACAGTGCATAGGCCAGACGCCGGTGTTGGCGACGCATTTGCTCCCATCCCCATAAAGCCAGCCATATCCAGGCAGCCAGCGCCGGCAGGATCAGGCGTTGCAGGGGCATCCAGTCGCCCGCGCCCAGCGCTGCGACCAGCAGGGCGTAGCTCAGGGTCAGCAGGAGCGGGATGAATGCAGCATGGCGGCGGGCGGCCCAGGCCAGGGGCAGCCACCACAGCAATCCCCATTTCAGCGCCCAGTTGCCCAGGTAACTGCAACTGAGCAGCCAGAAATTGCCCGGCTGAGTTTGCAGGGCTGTGAGAAAATTCGCCTTGGCCAGCAGGCTGTTTGGAACCAATGCGCCATAATAATGCCAGCGCCAGGCCAGAAAGGGCAGAAAGATGAGCAGATAAAGCGCCAGCGCCCGCACCGCGTCCCGGCGCTTCCTTTTGTAAAAATGCCAGCCTATGAGCAGCAACGCCAATCCCAGCGCCTCGGGCCGGGTGAGCGATGCCAGCGCCAGGGGCAGGGCGTAAAGGGCCGCCCGCCAGCTCGTGGGCGGGCGAGGCAGAAAGATCGGCAGATAAAGGGCCAGACTGAGGGTGATGAGCATCAGATAAAGGGGCGTCTCCAGACCCGCCACCGTCCAAAACGCCAGGGACGTGCTGGCCGCCGCCAGCCAGAGTGCAATGGGGGCGCTGGCGCGGGAGATGTAATGGCGAGCGATCCAGATGATCACCGCCACCGTCGCGACGGTGGCCAGCGCGCCCATGATTTTGCTGGCGACGATGGGGTCCATCCCCAGGCGCTGCGCCAGCCCCAGCAACAGGGTCCAACTGAAATTGGTGTAGCCCTCGACCCGCTCGCCGGGGTTGAAGACCAGTCCCAGGCCCTGCGCCCAGTTGCGGGCATAGCGAAAAGAGATATAGGCGTCTTCGATGCTGGCGTGCCAGAACCACAGGATTTGCGCCGCCAGCAGCAACCAGGCTGCGGCGTAGGCGACAGGGCGGCGGAAGAAACTCATGTCGACAGGGGCGCTAGAGATAACCCAGGGAGCGCAATCGCTCCTGAATGATGTGTTGGTCTTCGTCGCTGAGCCGGGCCGCGGCGGTTTCGGGGGATGGGGCGACGGCGCTGTCTCTGATGCTGGCAGCGTCTCCCTTCACAAAGTCCAGCGCCCGGCCATCCATCTCCGCGGGGATAGGCAGCTCCAGCAGATGCAGGATGGTGGGGGCCATATCCAGAAGTCGGGCGGAGACGATGGCGGGGTTTTCTGCGGCATCAAGGGGCGCGATGCCCGGTCCTGCGGCCAGCAGGATGCCCGCATAGGCGTGATTGCCGGTGAGTTCACCGCTATCGCCCAGGTGCTGAGAGGAGAAATCATTGCGGATGATGGCGTTTTGGTCCGCTCGTCCCTCGCGCATGGGTTCGACGATGAGGTCGGGCGCAGAGGCCAGCCAGGGGCCCTCATAAAGCTCTTCGCGGGCATAGATGTTTGCGATGAACGGCCCGGCGTCGTGCAGCGCCTCGGTGAGCGCTTTGGTCAGGGCGTTGATTTCATTCGCTTCAACGATGCCTTGCGGTTCGCGACCGCGGATGTTGAAGCGAATGCCGCCGACGGGGCTGTAAAAGGCCCGGGTGTGCGTCCAGTCGATGCTGTTTAGCCAGGGAGCGGGCGGGGGCGGGCGACGTATTTGCCGCACCAGGGGCAGGCTGTTTTTCAGGCGGCGCAAGCCGGGATGACGGCGAAGCCGTCGCCACAGGCCCGATTGCTGTGTCGGCGGCTGTTCTTTGAGCGCCAGCCAGCCGTGATCGCGCAGCCAGGCGTTGATGTAAAAGGCCCGGGCCGCGGGGGTGAAGCCGTGATCCGAAAGGAGGATGACGGTGGCGTCGGGCCCGGCGTCATCCAGCAGATGAGCGATGGCTGTGTCGATGGCCTGATAGGCGGCCAGGAGCTCGGGCAGCAGACGTTGGGCTTCGGCGGGATTGTGGCGAGGATGGTCGGGATGCAGTAGATGCAGGGTGTAGTGCTGCAAGCGGTCGGTGGCGGTGAAGACGGCGACCATCACATCCCAATCATCTTGCTGCAAAAGCCAGCGTGCGGCCTGGCCCCGGGCGCGAATGGCCCGGGTGGTGGCCCTGATGAAATCCCGCAGTTTCATGCCTGTGTGTTCGATGTTGATGACATAGTCCGGCACTGCGGACAGCAGGCGCTGGCGCAATTCGGGCGGCTGGGTGAAGGCGCTGCGGGCGCTGGGCGTGAGCATACCCGCCACCACTGCGCCGTTGGGGATGGCCTGCGGCGGATAGGTCATGGGGACGTTGAGCAAGGCTATCTTTTTGCCCGCTGCCGCGGCCTGCTGCCAGACTGTGGGCGCATGAATCGAGGCGGCTGTGTTTAATGTGACCTCGTAGCTGTGGGGCTGTTGGGCTACAAAGCCGAAGACGCCATGTTTGCCGGCGTTGACGCCGGTGGCGAAGGTCGTCCAGGCGATGGAGGATTCAGGGCGGATGGTGGAGGCGAGCTTTCCCCAGCGTCCGCGTGCTTTCAGCGCCGCCAGGGTGGGCAGCGAGCCCTCTTCGATCCAGGGATCGAGAATGCGCCAGTCGGCGCCATCGAGTCCGATAATCAGGATCATGACAGGTATCCC
>WGCR01000547.1 GCA_015493675.1 Anaerolineae bacterium | reverse complement strand
GCTGGCCTGCACCCGCTAGACTCGACTTCCAACTCATTTTGGACACACCCGATTGAAATTTGCACGCTCGGGAAGCAGCGATATCGCGTCGCAGGCTGTTATAATTCTCTCATGTCATCTCCGCCTGCTATCCTCGATCTGCCGCTGAGCTGGGCCCGAACCGATATATCTACGGTCAGGCTGCGTATGCTGCATCTGCCTCTTTCGCGGCGAACCTGGGCGCCCTGCGCTGATGTGCCCCGCGACTGGTCATTTCAGAAGATATTCGAGGAGCAGTTGCAACCGTTGCCGCACGGCGTCATCCTGCAGGGCTGCAACGAGACTCTGGCCCGGTATCTGGAGTCGTTGGGCGGGCAGGCGACGCAGGTGGGATTGGAGGCGGTGCTGCCGGTGCAGGCGGCGGTCAGATCTGATGTGTTATACATGGCGCGACGCGGACAGCGCGAAGGAGAAATCATCGAACTGGCGCCCACCGCTGTCAACCAGACGAAAATAGCAGCATTGTGGGATGTCTCCGCTCACAGCGCCAAGCCGCGGATGCAATGCACTTTTCGCACTGACTTTGAGCCGCCGCTGCGGGGATTTGTGATGGTCGGGCGCGGGGGGACATGGCTGGGCGCAATGACCCTGTCGTTGATGAAACCCGGCTACTGGCACAGTGAGCTGCTGCTACGCCGCGGGGATGCCCCTCCGGGTGTAATGGATGCGCTGATTCTGGATGTCAAGGCCCGACTGTTGGCCGAGGGAGAGCGCTGGCTGAGTCTGGGCGCCGCCCCCTTTGTCACCGCGACAACAGCAGTTGATGCCCACCCCTGCCGCAGGCCCTGGTCGGCCGCCTGCCGCGGCCGGGCCATCACCCGCTTCGGGCGTCTGCTGCGTTTTGGCTATGATTATCAGGGACTTTACCGGTTCAAGAACAAATACACGCCTGACTGGCGTCCGCTCTATCTGTGCGGCTGGCCCGAATTGCCCTGGCGCACCCTGCCAGACCTCTCCTGGGCCTCGCGACATCTGCATCTGATGGGCTATGCGGCCCTGCGACGAGTCGGTTTATAGCGGGATGGGGGGAATGGCTATGCGCTTGCTTCGTAAATAGAACGCAGATGACGCAGAAAAAGCTGATCTTCGCAGATAAAAAAGATAAAATCAGGATAATCTGCGAAAATCTGCGGGCATCAGAAGTTTCTGCGTTCTATTTTCATTCGTTATCGGCGCGCCGTGCGCCTGATTCAAATTTTACGCCTGTAATCGATCCTTCAGGATTTCCTCCAGCGTGGGCTGACCGATGGGTTGCAGCTCGTAGCGCACGCGCTGGTTGGGGTGCTGGATGTCGATGATTCGGGCCAGGTCGATGGGCGTGCCCACGATGACCAGATCGCAGGGAACCTGATTGATGGTGGTCGCCAGATCCCGCAATTGGGCTTCGCCATAGCCCATGGCGGGTAAGATCGGGCCCGTGTCAGGATATTTTTCGTAGGTGGCGGCGATGGAGTCCACAGCCCAAGGGCGGGGATCGATGATTTCGGCTGCGCCGAAACGTCGGGCCGCGATAACGCCGGCGCCATATTTCATGCCGCCATGGGTCAGGGTGGGGCCATCCTCCACCACCAGCACTCGCTTGCAGCGAATAGCAGCGGGATCATCCACGAAGATGGGCGAGGCCGCGTCCACGACCACCGCGTTCGGGTTCAGTTGGGCGATATTGCGACGCACTGTCTGCACATTCTCGAAATCGGCGGTGTCGATCTTGTTGATGACGATAACGTCGGCCATGCGCACATTGGCCTCGCCGGGCCAGTAGCGCATCTCATGACCGGGCCGGTGGGGGTCCACCACCGTGATCTGCATGTCGGGTTTGAAGAAGGAGAGATCGTTGTTGCCGCCATCCCACAGCACGATGTCGGCTTCCTGCTCAGCCTGGCGCAGGATGGCTTCATAATCCACACCTGCATACACCACCAGGCCCCGATCCAGATGCGGCTCATATTCCTCCCGCTCCTCGATGGTGCAGTCGTGTTTGTCCAAATCTTCGTACGTGGCGAAACGCTGCACTGCCTGTCGGGCAAGATCACCGTAAGGCATGGGATGACGCACCACCACGACCTTCTTGCCCATGGCCCGCAAAATGTCGGTGACATGCCGGGTGGTCTGGCTCTTGCCGCAGCCGGTGCGGGCCGCGGTCACCGCCACTACCGGTTTACTGCTCTCCAGCATGACGCTTTTGGCCCCCAGCAACCAGAAATCAGCGCCGGCAGCCGCTGACCGCGATGCCAGGTGCATCACCGTCTCATGGGAGACGTCGCTGTATGCGAACACGACCACATCAATGGCTTGCTCGCGGATGATCTGCTCCAATTCATCCTCGGGCAGGATGGGAATACCCTCAGGATATCGTTCGCCCGCCAGCACCGGCGGATACAGTCGTCCTTCGATATTGGGAATTTGCGTTGCGGTGAAGGCCACGACTTCATACGTCGGATTATCCCGGAAGAAGAGATTGAAATTGTGAAAATCGCGGCCAGCCGCGCCCAAAATGATCACGCGTTTTTTGTCCTTCATCGTTGAAGAACCTCCTTGGATTCAATTGAGTTGAAGAGAGTAATGAAAAGCAGGAGCGAGTGGAGAGAGGGGCGGACGGCTTTTTCGAACGCCTTTTCTCAGCGCCCGCTACGCTCCTGAGTCGTCCTTCTTGCCTGAATCAGAGAATGAAAAGCCGCCGTCTCGTTTTTTGTAGACCAGATGCGCCAAAAAGATACCGAAGATGTATAGCAAGAACAGCGGCGCCATGACAATAGTCATGTTGAAAGGGTCTGGCGTAGGAGTGATGACCGCGGCCAAAACAGCGATGATGACGATAGCGTATCGCCAGAAATGGCGAAGCTGCTGGGGCGAAACAATGCCCAATCGGGCGAGAATGGCGATAAAAAGCGGTAATTCAAAGCCGATACCCAGCCATAGCAAAAAGCTGAGCACGAAGTTCATATAGAAACTTGCTCCATATTCCGCTTTGATGAGATCAGCCAGAAAGGTTTGCAAATAGCGCAATGTGAAAGGCAGCACCACGAAAATGCCAAACGCCACGCCCAGGGCGAACAACCCCGCCGCCATGGGCAGCGCCAGATACAGCCCCCGCTTCTCACTGTCCGTCAACCCCGGCACGATAAACGCAAAAATCTGATAAAGCACAAAGGGGCTGGCAATGATCGTCCCCATAATCAAGGCTGCTTTGAGATAGAGGAAGATGGGCTCAGCCGGACTGAGTAACTGAAGCTGACTGGCCCCTTGCAGGAAGGCAATCAGCAATTCCAGAAACCGGCGGGCGAAGAAAAGTCCGATCACAAGACCGATGACCAGCGCCGCTGTGGCCTTGATGAGCCGATCCCTCAGTTCCAGCAAATGCGCTATCAGAGGCTGAGCGGCCGGATCGACAGCGGGCGTTTCATCGCTGGCGGGTGGAGCAGGTTCGGGAGAGATTGTCCCGGAAAGATCGTCCGACTGTTCGGTCATGAATCGTTAGGAGAGGAGGTGACGTCATCGTCCGAATCTCGGGACGCCTGTTGGGCCAGGCTGATGACTTTCATGGGATTGGCGGCGCGATGGGGAGGCGTCGTCTGGAAGGCGGCGGTTGGTTTCACCAAGGGCTCGGCGTCGGGCCCGGCGTCAGGTTTCATCAGCTCGGGTTTGGCAACAGACGGCCGATTGGCGTCATTCACCTGCTGTGATGCCTGCTGCAACGGCTCTGCCGCTCCCATTGCCACTTTGGATACCTGTTTGATGGGATTGAGGTCTTCTGCCAGTTGCTGAATTTCCTGAATGGGACGCAGTTCATCGGCAAATTGATCTGTCAATTCATTGACCAGCGTGCGCAACTGGTAGGCGTATTTCCCGATTTCTCGCATGATGGAGGGCAGGCGTTCCGGACCCACGACAACCAGCACCAGCAGGACGATGACAAGAAGCTCTCCCATGCCGATATTGAACATCCCTGTCAGCTCCCTGAAGCCGGAGAGGAGAGCGTGATCCCCAGCAACCCCTTCATCGCGTCCTGCTTGCGCGTGGCGGCGCCCAGCACGCCATTGACAAAACGAGGGCTGGTGTCTGCGCCATACTCCTTGGCCAGCTCCACGGCCTCATTGATGATGACCTTGACCGGCGTGTCGGAGAAATTCATCTCCCACAGGGCCAGGCGCAGGATATTCCGATCGATGACGGCGATCTGTGAGACAGGCCATTCCGGCGCAAAGTGGCCGATAACCGCATCCAGATGATCCCGGTCATTCATCACGCCCTCGATGATTTCCTGCACAAACCGGGCCGTACTGGTGGATAGCGGCGGATCCAGTGTTTGCAGACGATTGCCCAGCGCCTGTCCCGGCGGATGGTCTGCGATATCAATCTCATAAAGGACCTGAAGGGCGGTTTGTCTCGCATGATGACGTTGTGGCTGCATGGCTAATCCTGTGCGGTTTCGGAGAATGTCACATCACCAATGTAGACATCGACTCGGGCGACTTTCATGTCCAGAATGTGTTCGACATTGCGGACGATATCATGTTGCAGGGTCTCGGCCAATGTCAACATATTGATGTTTGGTGCGGCCTCGACGTTTAGCGCCACAAAGACGGTGTTATCGCTGACAATGACTTCGACGCCCGAGCCAATGGCCCGCCGTCCTTCGGTGTCCCGGATGTGCGGCGGGCGCGCCCCCAGCGCCTGCACACCCTTCGTATCCAGCGCCGTCTGCTCGACGATGGTGGTCAGCACCTGGGGGGCAATGGTGATTTTGCCGGAAATTGGTTGCGTCATAGTAAGCAAAGTATACTCATCTCCGCGCTAAAGCGCCAAACCGCCATCCACCGCGATGACCTGACCAGTGACGAAGCTGGCCTCATCCGAAGCCAGATAAACGGCCAGCGCCGCTACATCTTCGGGGCGGCCCAGTCGTCGCACCGATGTGTGTTCGATGATGCTTGCTTTCACCGAGTCGTCATCCAGTAAATAATTCGTGAGATCTGTGGGGATGAATCCAGGAGCGATGACATTGACCGTGATGTTGCGGGGCCCGATCTCCTTGGACAGACTTTTGGCCAGCCCGATCATCCCTGCTTTGGATGCCGCATAGTTGCTCTGTCCGGCGTTGCCGGTTACGCCAGCTACGCTGGAGATATTGATAATCCGGCCCCAACGCTGGCGCATCATTAGTCGGGTGGCAGCCTTGGAACAGTTCCAGGCGCTTTTGAGATTGGTGCGAATGACCACATCCCAGTCGTCCTCTTTCATCAGGGCGATGACGTTGTCGCGGGTGGTTCCGGCGTTGTTCACCAGAATGTCCAGCCGCCCGAAATCTTTTTTGATGGCCTTGATCATATCGCCCGCCTGCTTGAAGTCGCTGACATCAGCCTGCATGGCGACGGCTTTGCCGTCCGCGGCTTCGATATCGGCCACGACCTGGGCGGCGGCTTGCTCGCTGCTGTGGTAGTTGACGATGACGGTGGCGCCGGTCGCGGCCAGTTGCCGGGCGATTTCAGCGCCGATGCCGCGCGAAGCGCCGGTGACGAGGGCGATTTTGTCGGTGAGATCGAACATGAATGCGTGCTCCTTTGGGAGTGAGAGGGGGTGTTGGGATGCGCGTTGCGTTAAAATGGAACGCAGAAACCTCTGATGCACGCAGATTTTCACAGATTGTTTTGATTTTATTTTGTAACTATACAGGCCACAGCGAAAAAACGCCTGACGAAGCAACGTTGGCCATTTATGCAACCCACGTCATGCGTAAAACGTCAAACGTCAGGCCGTTATGGTCAAAGACGTGTCCTGCAATGAGCCATGACATCGTTGCAGCAGTGTGACGTTTGACGCTTGACGTTTTACGGTCTTGGCATGTCGCCTGTTGACAGGTTCATCGTTCACGGTCAGACATGCAAGTTGCATAGTCGCTGTAGATCAGCTTTTTCTGCGTCATCTGCGTTCTATTTCCGTGCTGGTCTATTCATTTAGCAATGCCGCGACTTTCTCCACATCTTCCCATGTGACCACCGCGGGCATGCGGCGGAAACGTCGGTCGATGCGTTTCATCAGGCCCGCCAGCACCTTGCCCGGCCCGAATTCGATGAAAGTCTCGTTGCCCTGGTCGATGAGATACTGCATGGACTCAGTCCATTGCACCGAGTTCTGCAATTGCCCCACCAGCTCCTGGCGGATGGCGTCTACGTCGGTGAGGGGCTGGGCGGTGATGTTGGCGATGACGGGGAAGTCGGGGGGACGGATGTCGGCCTGGGCGATGGCAGCCGCGAATTCTTCCTGCACCGCGCCCATCAGCGGGCTGTGCGCGGCGATGGAGACGGCCAGACGCACGACTTTGCGGGCTTTGGCTTCGGTAGCCAGCTCCATGGCCCGGTTCAGCGCGCCTTCATCGCCCGAGATGACCACCTGGCCCGGGCAGTTGTCGTTGGCAATGACCACGGGCCCGCCGCTCTCGGCGCTGGCCTGCTGGCAGATCTCGGCGATCTTGTCGGTGTCCAGGGCGATGATGGCGGCCATGCCGCCGGGCGCGATCTCTCCGGCCAGCTTCATCAGACGACCACGTTCTCGCACCAGGCGCAGCGCATCTTCGAAATTGAGCGCGCCCGCAGCTACCAGCGCAGTGTACTCGCCCAGGCTGTGCCCGGCTGCGGCCGCGGCCTTGACAGGAGCCTCCAATTGCTCCTCCACCGCGCGCAGCGCGGCGAGGCCCGCTACAAACAGAGCTGGCTGGACGTTGATGGTGTCGGTCAGGGTGTCCTCCGGGCCTTCGAAACAAAGTTGGGATAGGAGAAAGCCCAGAATATCATCGGCCTGCTGGAAGATGGCCGCGGCCGCGGGCGAGTGGGCGGCGATGTCCGCGCCCATCCCCACTTCCTGCGAGCCCTGGCCGGGGAAGAGAAGAACTGGTTGGGTCATGGGTTTAACTCCGATTTCGATGAGTGGCATTCGGTGAGCAGTAAGCAGTAAACAGTAAGCAGTAATCAGTAATGGCTCCACTGCAAAAAGGTCATTTCACCACGGAGACACGGAGGACACGGAAAAAATAGTGGTAGTTCACAGAGAAGTTTCTCTCCAAATCTCACCTCTTTCTTCCTCCGTGCGCTCTGTGCCTCCGTGTTGAAGGTTTTTTTCAGTACAGCCAGTAATCAGTAAACAGTTGAGATGTGTTGGCGTCGCGGTTGCTTGTCCCGGTTTGGAGATGCGAGGTCTTCTGGGGGGGCAAAACCCGCCGGATTGCGAATCCGGCTGGCGGCTGGCGGCTCTGGAGCGGTTCGTAATCCGCCCGGCTTTCGTTAGGGATCACGACAACACGCTGCCCACGCCCGGGTCCCAGCCGATGCTGGGGGTTCCCAGCAGGCCGCGGATGCGGTGCAGGATGTTGAAGGCCACGTCCTCTTTGCTCATCAATGGCAGACGATCCACCGCGCCATCTCTGGTGAGGATCAGCACCCGGTTGGTGTCCACGCCAAAGCCCGCGTCGGGCGCGGTGACGTCGTTGGCCACGATCATGTCCAGATTTTTCTTCTCCATCTTGGCCCGGGCGTTGGCGATGAGATCATCGGTTTCGGCCGCGAAGCCCACCACCAGGCGGGGCAGGCCCAGTTTCCGCCGCTTTTCGCCCACGGCTTTCAGCACATCGGGCGTGCGCTCCAGGCGGATTTCCTCGCCCACGCCCTTTTTCAGCTTGCGTTCGTGAGTGGTCACCGGCCGGAAGTCGGCGATGGCCGCGGCGGAGATGAGGACGTCGGTTTCGGGCAGCAGCGCCATCACCGCATTCAGCATATCCTCGGCCCGCTCGGCTGATACGAGATGGACGCCCATGGGGGGCGGCACGGTCATGGCGCCATACACCAGATTCACCTCCGCGCCCAGGTCCCGGGCCACTTCCGCCAGGGCCACGCCCATCTTGCCGCTGGCCCGATTGCCCATAAATCGCACCGGGTCCACCCACTCGCGGGTGCCGCCCGAGGTGATGGTGATGCGCAGGCCCGACAACGGCCCGGTTCGGCCCAGGATCAGGCGGGCGTGTTCGACGATGACCGCGGGCTCCGACATGCGGCCCACGCCCGAAGCGCCCGAGGCCAGCCGTCCCGCCTCCGGACCGACGATGGTTGCGCCCCAATCCTTCAGCCGGGCCAGGTTGGCCTGGGTGGCGGGATGCTCCCACATGTTGGTCTCCATGGCCGGGGCCAGGAGCATGGGTGCACGGGTGCTGAGCGCGGTGGCGGTGATGGGATCATCCGCGATGCCCTGGGCCAGCCGGGCCATCGTGTTGGCCGTGAGGGGCGCAATGATGAACAGATCAGCCTCGTGGGCCAGGGTCACATGCCCGATCTTCTCGCCCTCGTAGAGCTGCCACAGGTTGGTGACGGGCGCATGGCTGCTCATGGCCCCGAAGGTCAGGGGCGAGACGAATTTCTGGGCTGCGTCGGTCATCAGCACCCGCACATCGGCCTGGGCCTTGACCAGCCGCGAGACGATTTCGACCGATTTATACACGGCGATGCCGCCGGTGACGCCGAGGAGGATGCGTTTTTCTGCGAGAATGTTCATAGGCGTTTATCAATAAGGTTTTTGCCGACCGGGTGTAACTGCTAAGGTCGTTTTTCACTTGAATGAACCTGACAGGTTCTTTTGGCAACGATTCAGAGCCTTACACGCTTCATTGCTGGCTAAAGACGGCACATTCTACCGCCAACGTTACGAGAACCTGTCAGGTTTGAGTGGGAAAAGACGATCAACTGGCATACGTTAGCAGTTACGACCGGGTAAGAAAATGTCTCACGCAAAGGCGGAGCCGCAAAGGGAAAAAGAGGCAAAGAAAAACGGCTCAACAGGATTTCAGGAGGCATTGGCTTTACCTGACCCGCCGGATTGCGAATCCGGCTGGATGCAGAG
>WGCR01000546.1 GCA_015493675.1 Anaerolineae bacterium | reverse complement strand
GCGTTATTTCTATGCCGGGCCCGTCTTTCGCTACGAAGAGCCCCGGGCCGGGCGTCAGCGGGAATTCTGGCAGGCGGGGGTCGAGCTCATCGGCGCGGCCTCGCCCGACGCTGATGCCGAGGTGCTGGCCCTGGCCGCGCTGGCGCTGCATCAGGCAGGGGTGAGCTCCTACCGGTTCAGTTTGGGGCACATGGGCTACTTCCACGGCCTCATCGCCCATTTGGCGCTGGATGCGAGCGCTGCCGCCCGGCTGCAAAACGCTCTGGACCGCAAGAGTGAGAACGATGTGCGGGCGCTGGTCGATGCGTGGAACCTTGTCGGCCCGGAGCGAAAAGCGGTGCTGGGGCTGCTGACGCTGTTTGGGCCTCAGGGCGATGGCGTCCTGGCCCGGGCGCGTGCATTGGCGCTCAATCGGCAGATGCTGGAGGCAGTGGCCCGTCTGGAGGCTGTGGAGTCATTGCTGGACTTGCACGGCGTCAAAAATGCTTTCGATATTGATCTGGCCGATGTGCGGGCCATGGATTATTACACCGGCATCACATTCAAGGCCTACACGCCCGGCATCGGCTTTTCGGTGGTAAATGGCGGGCGCTATGACAACCTGGTGGGAGAATTTGGGCCCGATTTGCCCGCAGTGGGCTGCGCCTTTTACATCGATCGCTTGCTGTTGGCGCAGATGCGGCAATCAGGCCCGCCCGTCGAGCCTCGCCCCGATCTGCTTATCCTCCCTTGTCCGTGTGGGCAGCACATCATGCTGGCCCGGGCCGCCCGCGCCGCGGGCCTTAGCGCGGCCATCGCCCTGGGCCCGGAAGACCTCGCCCGTTATCCCCTGCGCGTCGTGTGCGATTGCCAGGACTCGGTGACGCTGGAAGACGCCCGCGGCGCCCGCACGATTCCTGTCGACGCCTGGCTGGAAGCCCTGATTGACGTATGACATCCCTTACCATTGCTCTTCCCAAAGGCCGTATGGCCGACGAAGCCTTGATCTGGCTGCAACGCGCCGGCTGGTCGCCGCCCCGCTCCGAAGATGATCGCAAGCTGGTCATCCCCAGCGTCGACGGCTCCCTCAACTATTTGCTGGTCAAACCCATGGACGCCCCCGTATTTGTGGAGCAGGGCGCGGCCGATATCGGCATCGCCGGGCTGGATGCGGTGCGGGAGCGGAATGCGGATGTGTATGAGCCCCTGCTGCTGCCCTTCGGGCAGTGCCGGCTCTCGGTGGCCGCCCCCGCCGATCGCCCGGACAAACCCCTGCGACTGGAGATCAGCCCCCGCGTGGCCACAAAATATCCGCATCTGGCCGAGCAGTATTTTCGCGGCCGCGGCATCTCCGCCGAATTCATCTATCTCAACGGTTCGGTGGAGTTGGGCCCGCTGGTGGATATGGCCGATCTCATCGTAGACATCATTCAGTCCGGCAGCACCTTGCGGGCCAATAACCTGGTGGAGCTGCGGGAGATCATGCCTTCGCAGGCGGCGCTTATCGTCAATCGGGCCAGCTACCGCCTGCACGCTGACCGCATTCAGCCCTTGTTGCGGGCGTTGCGGGCCGCGTTGCCCTGATTTTTCATCTCTCCCATGCCTGACTCTCACCCCATCCTCCAGGCCCAGGCGCTCAGCCAACAGCAATGGGCGGCCATCGCTGATTTGCATGGCGACGCGCTCATCACCGCTGGGGCGGGCACGGGCAAAACCCGTACGCTGACGGCTCGCTATCTGCAACTGCTGGTGCGCGGCGTCCCTCTGCGCGGGATCGTGGCCATCACTTTCACCCGCAAGGCGGCCCGCGAAATGCGAATGCGCATCCGCAAAGAGGTGTGGGCTTACGCGGAGCGGGCGGGGCTCAGCCAGCAGGAGCGGGCGCACTGGCGCGAGATCGCCATCCAACTGGACGCGGCCCGCATCAGCACCATTCACGGTCTTTGCCGCGAGATTCTGCAATCGCATCCGGCCGAAGCCCGGGTGGACCCTGATTTTCAGACCCTGGAAGAGGACAAGGCCATTCTCTTGCAGGAAGAATCGGTGGATGAGGCCCTGAACTGGGCCGCGGGGCAGGCGCATCTGGCCGATTTGCTGGCTTCGACGCCCGAAGCAACGGTGCGGGCGGGGGTGAGGACGCTGCTGGGACGCGGTGCAGAAGCCCGTATTTTGCTGCAATCGCTGCCCGCCGAACCAAATGCCTTGTTGGCCGACTGGGAGCGCTGGCTGTTGCAGCGACAACTGGACAGGCTGGCCGAGCTGATGGCCGAAGCCGACTGGCGCGAGGCGCAACAGATCATCGAGAGCATGACGCCCCGGCAGCGGGATGACAAACTGGCGCAGCAGCACGCCATCGCCCGGGAGGCGTTATTGTTGCTGGCGGAAGCCAATGAGGATGGGCGGTTTCGGGCGGGCGTGCAGGCGCTGGCCGCGGTGGATCTGCGGGGCGGCAGTCAGAACGCCTGGCCTGGCGGTCGGGAGGACAAGAAGGCGGTGGCGGCGGCGCTGAAAACCTTGCGCGGTTTTTGTCGACAAGAAGCCTGGCTGGGGGAGGTTCTGAACGACCGGGATGAAGATGCCGCCCGGGCATTGGCGCTGCTCAAGCCCATCGCTCTGGCGGCCATGAGCGCTTATGACGCCCGCAAAGCCGAGAGTCAGGTCCTGGATTTCGATGATCTGGAGGATCGGGCCATTGCTTTGTTGGAGACGCACGACTCGGCGCGGGCCTGGTGGCAGAATCAGGTGCAGGCCCTGTTGGTGGATGAATTTCAGGACACCAACGCCCGGCAGACCCGGCTGCTGGCGCTGCTGGATGGCGGACGGGGCGTGCGTTTTCTGGTGGGGGATGGCAAGCAATCCATCTATCGTTTCCGCGGAGCGGATGTCGCTGTTTTTCAGGCTTTGCGCGATCAATTCGCCAGCCGGGGAAAGCGCGTGGCGCCGCTGGATGAGACATGGCGGGCGCATCGGGCGCTGGTGGCGGGATTGAACGATCTGCTGGCTCCGGTGTTGGGGGAGGCTAGACATCGCTGGGAGGCTCCCTTCGAGCCGCTGGTTCCGGCCCGACCGCAAGGCCCGCGATGCTCGCAGCCGACATCCATCGAGTTTCTGCTGGCCGCTGGCAAAAAGAGCGATGGGGCTCTGGAGCGGGCGGCCCGGGCCGCGGCCCGACGTCTGCGCGAGATGTTGGCGGATGGTCGCTGCACGCCGGGCGATGTGGCCATTCTCACCCGCGCGGCCACCAGCTTTGCCGCCTATGAAGATGCTCTGGATGCCGAGGGGATTCCTTTTCTCACCCTGGCGGGCCGGGGCTTTTATCAGCGCCCGGAGATTCGCGATCTGGTGGTCGTGGCCCGGGCCGCGGCGGATCCCACCGATGATGTGGCGCTGGCCGGGGCGCTGCGTTCGCCCGGGCTGGGGCTCAGCGACGCCGCGCTCTATCAGCTTGCCCGGCGGCGGGAGGCCATGCGCCCGGACCAGAAATCGCCGCGTCCGCCCCTGTGGGACGCGCTGTCCCAGGCCATCGAAGTCGTCGACGAGCATGAGCGCCCGCGGGCGGAGCGGGCCCGGCGGCTCATCGCCCAACTCAATGACATGGCGGGCCGGGCCTCGGTGGCTGACTTGCTGAAGCATTATGTGGATGAGACCGACTATCTGGCCATGCTTACAGCCGCAGATGAGGCGCGCGCCGCCCGGAATGTCTCCAAGTTGCTGGCCGATATCCGTCAGGCCGGGTTTGTGCAGGTGGAGGATTTCATCGACTATGTGCGGTTGGCCCGGGCGGTCAATGTGCGCGAGGGCGAGGCTCCGGTAGTGGCCCAGGGGGCTGTACAGATTATGACTGTGCATCGGGCCAAGGGACTGGAATTCCCCATTGTCGTTCTGGGAGATGTCACTTATCAGGGGCGCGGGCGAGATGGGTTGCTGATAGCCGGGGGGCGGATAGCCTGGAAATTGCCCTCGCCTCCGGGCGACAGGCAAAAAGCGGTTTTTTATGAGGCGCTGAAGGGACTGGAACAGCTTCAGGAGCAGGCGGAGGACAAGCGACTGCTCTATGTGGCCGCCACCCGGGTGCAAGAGTATTTGCTGATCAATGGCGTGGCCGATAAACGGGGTTGGCTGAAGCTGTTGGCGCCGGCGGTTCCGCTGGATGAGGGCTGTTTTGAGGAGGAAGGGGATTTCGCGGTCCAGACGGGGCCCGCCCGCTGCACCGTGATTTCGGCGGACTGGACGCCCGAAACCGGGGCGATTTCTCCGCCCGCCGTTTCCTTGCGTCCCCCTCTGTTTCATCCCGATATGCTGGAGGAGATCGCTGAAGAGGCCGATGTGCTGGATGACAAGCGACAGGCGACGGAGCAGAAGCCCGAGCGCCGGGTGTGGCGTGTGTTGCCGCCTGATGAGCATCGGGCCTGGGCGCCCTCGTGGGTGGTGGGCTCGTTGGTGCACCGGGCCATTGAGCTGGAGCGTTTTCCCGACGACCCTCGCTTCGATGGCTGGTTTCGGGCCAGCGCCCGAGAGTTGGGCGTCAGCACCGAGGCGATGCTGGCCAATGCGTTACGCCGCGCCCGCAATCGGCTGAACAAGCTGGAGGCAAGCGATATCTGGCGACAGATTATCCGCTCAGAGCGCCGCATCCATGAAATCCCCTACAGTTACGAATCCTCCCCGGGGCGCGTCGAGCGCGGGGTCATTGATATTGCCTGGCGGCACGCGGGCCGCTGGCGTCTGATCGATTTCAAGACCGATTACGTCGAAGATCGCGAAGCGATGCAGGCCCGCATCGAAGAAAAACACTATGATCAGCAGGTGCGGCGTTACATCCGGGCCATGCAGAAGTTCCTGGGCGAAACGCCGCGGGCCTGGCTCTGTTTTCTGGACGTCGCGGGCGAGGTGGTCATCGTTGAAGTGAAGGACGAAGACTGATCGTCATCCCGAGCTTTTTTCAAGTGAATCGGAGGGAACTGCGAATCTGTTGGTGAGCAAAATCTGCACCGCAAATAGACGATAGACCGTGGATGATGGACGATATCAGTCGCCGGGCGCCGCCGGACGCGGTCTGTCGTCCATCGCCATTTTTACGGCGTCGGTCTTCCGGAGGTCTGCACCCCGGTTTACGTTCGTCCTTTCGACTATTTTCGTCTTCAGAGCGCCTGTTTGACGAGCAAATCGTCCGCATATTGATCGGCGAAGAGCACCGGTGCGCCGCCGGTGTGCCAGAACAGCACCCTCTCGTCCGGCCCGAAAAAGTCCCGGCGGATGAGGTCTACCAGGCCCGCGGCGGCCCGACCCGTGTACACCGGGTCCAGCAGCAGGGCTTCGGTGTTGGCAAAAAGACGGATGGCCTCGATTTCCGGCTCGGCCATGACGCCGTAGCCTCCGCCCAGATAGTTGTCGTTGGCAAAAATATCGCGGGCGGCGAAGCTGAGACTTTCGCCCAGATGGCGGGCGGTGCGGGTGGCCAGGTCCGCCACGATGTCGCGGCTCAGCTCCACCTCCGGCTTATCGATGCTGACGCCCAGGATGCGGCCCTGATAGCCAAAAAGTCTCGCTCCCACGGTCATGCCCGCCTGAGTGCCCCCCGACGAGGATGCGACCACGATCCAGTCGGGATGCACATCCTGCGCCATCAGCTCCTGCATGGCGAAGACATAGCCCAGAGCGCCGATCTCGTTGGAGCCGCCGTAGGGGATGAGGTAGGGGGTGTGGCCTGCGGCTCGGGTCTCTTCCTCCACCCGCAGCATGGTTTCATCCCGGGCGTCATTGGCAGTCCACACGATATTCGCCCCCAACAGACGATCGAGGATGAGATTGGCGCTGGGGTGTTGGGACGGCTCGCCCGCCAGCGCCAGGGTGCAGGCCAGCCCGAATTTTGCGGCTGCGGCCGCGGTCTGGCGGCAGTGGTTGGATTGCGCCGCGCCGCCGGTGATAAGCAGATCGGCGCCGCGAGCCCGGGCGTCGGCCACCAGAAATTCCAGCTTGCGGGTCTTGTTTCCACCAAACGCCAGGCCCGTCTGGTC
>WGCR01000545.1 GCA_015493675.1 Anaerolineae bacterium | reverse complement strand
TCCTCCGCCCGCTCCGGATCAAAGATATCAGGCCCTAACTGCGGGATGGGGATAATTTGGGGGGTTGTTTTGCGATACCACGGTACGGACTTGATCGATTGCTTGGCGATTTTTTCCTGTAATTTCATCAATCCGTAAAGCAAAGCTTCGGGCGTGGGCGGGCAACCGGGCACATATACATCCACCGGGATAATTTTATCGACGCCCGAGACCACATTGTAGCCATCTTTGAAGGGGCCGCCGCTGGTGGCGCAGGCGCCCATGGCCAACACATAGCGGGGCTCAGCCATTTGATTGTAGAGCCGGGCGATGGTGGGGGCCATCTTTTTGGTGACTGTACCGGAGACGATCATCAGGTCCGCCTGACGCGGTGAAGGCCGCATGACCTCCATCCCGAAACGGGAGATGTCATAGCGGCCCGCAGCAGTGCTAATCATCTCGATGGCGCAACAAGCCAAACCAAAAAACATGGGCCACAAACTATTTTTGCGACTCCAGTTGTACAAAAAATCCACGGTTGTCAAAAAGACATTGTTTTTGACTTCTTCAGGAACTTGATTGTCGTTTGCCATACCCTTTTATTCCTTTTTGGGATTGGTAGCGTGAGGGCGATAAAGGCCTTGGAGAGTGCATGACTGCAAGTCTTGGTTGGCGCCCGCGCAACCTGTTCAGTGGTCATGCTATCGTAGCATGTCACCGGGAAAAGTGCTTTGATGAGGCTTTATGACGCAAGCACGCTGATTATAACAGTCCATAAAGACGGGTGTCAAGGTGATATAACCTACAGTTTGTCCGTGGCCAAAAGTTCTGGGGCCGCCGGGCCTGTATCCAGTCATTTTTCCATAACTGGCGCAAGACGTTTTTCAACCCTGACGCCGGTTTTCATTTTTGTGCGCTTTCCAGTACACTTCTGCTGTAACATCCTCGCCCATTTCCATTCCTCTGTCATCGCGCCCCTCATGTTTTCTCCCGGCGACACTTTTGGTCTTTATCGCATCGAGCGTGAAATAGACCGCGGCGGCATGGCCATTGTCTATCTGGCCCGCCACCAGTGGTTGGATCGTCCTGTCGCGCTCAAGGTGCTGCAACCTCATTTGCAACAAGATGAGGAGGTTGTCGCGCGCTTTTTGGTGGAGGCCCGCGCCGCAGCCCGCCTGGAGCATCCCAATATCGTGGCGGTCTACGATGCGGGCGTGGTGGATGGCGTGCATTATATGGCCATGGAATATGTCGAGGGAGAAACCCTGGCCGATGTGCTGGCCCGGATGGATGGCCCGCTTCCTGCAGATTTTGTCATCAGCGTCACCAGTCAAGTGGCCTCCGCGCTGGATTACGCCCATCGCCGCGGCGTGGTGCATCGCGATATCAAACCCAGCAATATCCTGGTGCAGGAAAATGGCAAGGTGCTCCTGACCGATTTCGGCATCGCCCATGCGGTGGGCTTTCATTCACCGGAACAAAAGGCTTCCGTGTTGGGAACGCCGGAGTATATGTCGCCTGAGCAGGCCATGGGCAAACAGGTGGATGGGCGCAGCGATGTGTACAGCCTGGGCGTTGTGGTCTACCACATGCTCACCGGACGTCCGCCTTTCACGGGGGAAAATTACCGGGAGATCCTTGCTGCGCATGTCAATCAGCCCCTGCCCGATCCGCGGACGTTGAACCCGGCGCTGCAGCCGGACGTCACCGACGTATTGTATCGGGCCACAGCAAAAGACCCCGAGCAGCGCTATCCCACGGCTGGATCCTTCGCGAAGGCCCTGCGCCGCGTCTTGCGTCCCGCCCACGCGGCCCCTCTCGTTGCCGTCAGAAAAAAGGCGCCGGTTTGGTTTTATGCACTGATCGGCGTGCTGTTGGGCCTCGCCGCCTTATCGCTGGCAGGCTGGTTTCTGTTACAGGGCAATGCAGCCAGCGGGCCGCCTACGGCGCCGCCTGCGGCCACCGCCACCTCCAAGAGCGTCGCTGCCGCTCCCACCACCACCGTCAGACCGCCTCTGCCCGCGACATCGACCGCTACCGAAACGCCCACTGCCACTGCTTCTCCCACGCCGTCGCCCACGCTGACTCCCAGCGCCACGCCCACTTTCACACCGTCGCCCACGCCGGATTATCCGCCTCGCATCGCCTATGTGTCCGATCGCACTGGCGCTCCACAGATTTTCCTTATCGGCAGCGATGGCGCCAATGACACGCAGCTCACATTCGATGGCCGTAATGAGCATCCCTTCTGGTCCGCGGATGGCGGCTTCATCTACTTTATCAGCGATCGCGGCAGCGGGCCCGGCCTGTGGGCCATGCGCGCCGATGGCAGCGATCAGCAAGAAGTCCTGAACGTGCCCGGCAGCGCCGGTTATGCGCTCAGCCCTAATGGCGAGCATGTGGCTTATTTGCAACCGGGGCAAGGCGTCACCAAACTGTTCCTGGATGGTCTGCTCTGGGCTGAATTGCCGGGGCGGCACATCACCTATCAATGGTCGCC
>WGCR01000544.1 GCA_015493675.1 Anaerolineae bacterium | reverse complement strand
CGCCCGGCGCTGAAGTCGCCGGGCTACAAAACGACGCCGGGTGAACCCGGCTTTGAGGTTCCCGCAGCCGCAAAAGCCCCGTTTACGGGGCGTCATTCCTAGCCCGGAGGTTCACCTCCGGGGCGTACGGCGCACAACGCCCCAATTTTGAAACGCCCCCACAGCAATGCGGGATATTGACAAGACATCTCCTTCGTGCTATACTAATTGCAGTATAGACAACTAATCATCATGCAGAATAAGACATTATCATGTTAACAGATTTGATCTCCAACCTGAAAAAGCCAACTACATTACCACCAACTATCAAAGTTGAGCGTCTTCTCATTTGGAGGGGCGAGGAGTAATATCTTGAAAATAGATTTCCCGAGCAAACTTCAGCGCCAGTTTGAGCAAAGTATTCTTGCCAATAAATATGACAAGGACGCCGTTTACTCGGTTCATCATTTGGCAAAACAATTTGGCGCCACCAGGGAGCAAATGTTGCAGGTGTTACAAGCGGCGCAACGCAAAGGATTGGTAAAGGGGCAAGAAGATACAGGCTTTATGTTTCTCCAATTGGCATCTCCCCGCGATAGCGTCTTCAGCCATACTCAAAAACTAGGCTTCAATCCTACTTCAGAAGTGCGCAAGGTCGAGATCGAACCAGCAACCACCCAGGTGGCCGAAAAGCTGGCCATAGCGTTGGGAGCGCCCGTTTATCGCTTTGTGCGCACTCGATATGTGAATGGAGAGGCATTGGCAAATCAGACGAATTTCATTCCATTTGAAATCTGTCCAGGCCTGGAAAACGATGATGTTTCTCATTATTCGTTTCAAAAGCTACTCGAAGAAAAGTACCTCACTTTCACCGACGAAATGAAGGAAACCTTTGAGATGGCTCCGGCCACATCGCAAGATATGGCGATACTGAACTTGCCTGAAGAATCCTCGGTTCTGTTGGTTCAGCGCATCTCTCTCAGCGCAACCGGATATCCGCTGGTCTGGTCCAACATAAGGATTCGGCCCGATCGCTATCAATATGTCTCAAAATTGTGGCCGTCGGCTGCGAAATTATTGCCCAGCGCCGTGAACGGATAACTTTGCCACTTGCATTACTGAACAGGATTTACCATGGCTGACCACACGTATCCCACGCCACGCTACACGCCCGTCAGGCGCGCTATCGAAGCGCCTTTGTATGCACAGATTGAACGCGACTTCGAGATCAGCATTGCCACGAATAGGCTTAGGCCAGGCGATCTGATTCCAGGCGAGGTGGAATTGGCCAACAAATATGGCGTTAGTCGCGTTACTGTCAGACAAGCGCTCAAAGAACTGGTGGCAGCCGGGCTATTGTATCGAGTTCAGGGAAAGGGCACATTTGTCATGCAGCCGCCCATTGAGCGCGCCGAGCCGAACATCACAAGTTTTTTCTATGAAATGATCGAAAGTGGGCGAAAGCCTCGGGCCGATGTGTCTACAGAAGTGCGCAAAGCCACCGAAGAGGAGCGTCTCGTTTTACACCTAGAACCAGATGAGCAAGTCATCGTCATCAAACGTTTGCGATATGTGGATGACGAGCCTCTTGTCTACCAGGTCAATACGATTCGCGAAGCGCTTTGCCCAGAGTTGGCTTTCGAAGATCTTTCCAGACAGTCTTTCCAATATACGCTGGAAATAAAATATAACTTACGATTAATCGAGCTGGAAGAAAGTCTGACTTGCATGATGCCCGATGACGAAATGGCCCAGATTTTGAACATCCCCCTATCGGTGCCAGTATTGGTGGCAACCAGAATGTTGTACGGGGTAGGGGGAAAGATCATCGGCATGGCAAAGGCTCATTTTCGGAGCGACCGCTATGTTTACAAAGTCGTCCGCAATACGCCTCTGCCTCAGCCCCAACAATCAGAAGCAATAAAGGTGTGATTTTTTAATCGCCTAACCAGTAACTACTAACGTAGCAAGGTCGAAAACCACGACGACACGAAGGCACGAAGGGTAAAAACAAAGGTTTTCTTCGTGTCTTCGTCCCTTCGAGCCTTCGTGGCAAAGCATTTTCGATGTCGAACCAGGCTACCTTAGCAGTTACCCTAACCATCAAATATATTTTACGGAGGAAACTCAATGACCATCGAACAAACTCGCATTTACCCCATCAATACAGGCTGGCTCAAAACGGACCATGGCACGTATATGTTCTTCAAAGGTGACGCCGGTCGAAAAGTCGATCTTCCGGTGCTTTGCTATTATGTGGATACCGGGGAACACAAGATCATGGTTGACACCGGTTTGCCTGATGCCGAACGGGCGACGAAATATCATCATAGCTGCGATAAAAAAGGCGAACTCGAGAGCCCGGATGCGCTCAGGAAGATGGGGGTTGATCCCGACGAAATTGACATTTGCATCTTCACGCATTTGCATTGGGATCACGTCCATAACATGAAGGCGTTCAAGAATGCCCGTTATATTTGCACGCCCACCGAGTTGACGATGGCAGTCAATCCGCTTCCTTTATATTACCGTTCTTACGAAGCGTCCATTTTGGGGATTGAAGCGCCATTTTTGGGATGTCAGTTCGAGTTGGTTGAAGGCGTAACGGAAATCGTTCCTGGCGTAAGCGTTTTTCCAACGCCTGGGCATTCGGTGGGACATCAGGCTGTTCAGGTGGAAACAACCGCAGGCAGTATCGTCCTGGCCGGAGACGCCATCTTTGTCGGCCGAAATATGGAACCTCGAGAAGAGGAGCATTGGCGCTATTGGGTGCCCCAGCGTTTCATCAATACGCTCGAAGGCTGGAAGAGCGTTGAGGAAATAGATCGCCGGGCGGATTATATTCTAGGCGCCCATGACCCGGCCGTGTTGGAGCATCCTGTGTATCCTTTCGAGGGCATGAAACTGCGCAAAAAACGTGAAGTGATTCCAGGTCTCCCCTTTTATACTGGCGGCTTGTGATCGCTGAATCACGCATAATGCGAAATAGTATGCAGTGCGCATCGCCCGATCTGCGCACTGCATACTCCGATTCACAAATGATGTCATCTCACTTTTGAACGCACCCTCACGCATCAAGAGCATGAGCAAACGAAAAAGTGTGGCCATCGTGGCCACCCTCGACACCAAAGGCAAAGAAGCGGAGTATATCCGAAACAAAATTGCCGCGCAAGGAATTGATACGATATTGATCGATTCCGGTGTTTTGGGTGTTCCCGCCGTAGAGGCCACTGTATCCAGAGAGGAGGTGGCAAAAGCAGCAGGCGTTACTATCGATGAGTTGAAAAAACAAAACAAAAAAAGCGCAGCCATCGCCAAACAAGCAGAGGGGTTGCGGAGCATTGTCCAAAAACTCTTTGGCGAAGGGAAACTCGACGGCATCATCGGAATTGGCGGAGGTCAGGGAACATCCATCTGCACGACTGCAATGCAGGCCCTGCCCATCGGCTTTCCCAAACTTATGCTTTCGACAGTGGCCAGCGGCAGATTTCGATTCGGGCCTTATGTGGGCACCAAAGATATTTGCATGATGTTTTCGGTGGCGGATATTGCAGGACTTAATGCAATCAGTCTCCCCATATTCGACAATGCAGCAAACGCCATTGCCGGGATGGTGCTGCGAAAGCAGACAAAAACGACGAAAAAAACAGCGATTGCCCTGACGATGCTTGGCATCACGACACCTTGTTGTATGCAAATAAAGGCTGGGATGGAAGTGGCCGGATACGAGGTTGTCGCCTTTCATGCTTCGGGAACCGGCGGAGCAGCTATGGAGGAGCTCATCGAAGCGGGTAAATTCGTAGGAGTCATCGACATCAGCACCCATGAGCTGATCAATCAACTCTATGGCGGACTAACGGGAGCCCCTCACCGGCTGGAAGCTCTTACGAAAACGAATACGCCCGCGGTAATCTCGGTGGGAGGCATCGATGTTTTGGCTTTCGAGTCATTGGCAAAAGCGCCCGAAGAGCTACGCGGCAGGCCCACGGTCATTCACAATGCCCAAATAGTGCATATTCGTCCCAAACCCGAACAGATGATCAAGGTGGCGCAGGTAATGGCCGAGCGATTGAATCGGGCTTTAGGCCCTACCATGGTGACAATCCCCATGAAAGGCTTTTCCGAATACAACAAAGAAGGGAGCGAATTATGGGATCCCGAAGGAAACGAAGTCTTTGTGGCAACGCTTCAGGCCGAACTCTCCCCCAGAATTCCAATTATCCAGGTCGATGCTCATATCAATGATGCTTTATTCGCAGAAGTCTCTACAACGTGCCTGTCTGCGATGCTTCATGGGCAACAGCCAACCGATATTGCCACTCATATCAGCAGGGATGGTTGAAGAATGGTAGTTTCACGTCATAGCCGCATACCCCTTTATGCTCAAATCAGACAAGAAATAGAACAAGATATTCTGGATGGGAAATTCCGTCCCGGCGATAAGCTGCCTTCAGAGGATGATCTCGCTATCATGTATGGCGTGAGTCGAATGACCGTACGCCGGGCGATCGATCAGCTTGTTTTAGAGAAGTTACTCAGGCGTTCACCGGGGCAAGGCACTTATGTGGCCGAGCAGCATCTTCCATCCCCCACAGTTGGGATAACGCGATGGTCATTCGAGCGAATTGAGCAATATCAAGATATGATCTGGAGGTTGCTCAGTGTGGAAGAACGCCTGCCAAGTATGCGCGTGGCCAACGCCTTGCGCACCATTCTTGGTGAAAAGGTGGTGCAAATTACCGGCCTTCTTTACGTTGGAGAACATCTCGTGGGATATGCCGTACACTATGTTCCCAGGTTGCTCATATCCTCGATGGAGGATTTAGCCTCTGTTGATATCTCATTACCTGCACGCTTGTCTGAACGATACAACCTTGAATTTGGCAAAGTGACGGAGCACATACGGGCGATACCCGCTGATGAAGATATCAGCGCGATATTGGGCGTCGAACCAGGAGCCCCATTGCTGGAAGTAGATGATTTGATTTACTTGAAATCGGGAATACCGGCAATTTTATCAAACACACTTTATCGATGTGACAGATATGTCTACAAAGGTCTGCTACATCCATTATAGCAATCCAGTCATACGACACGGCCCCTTCTCAGCAAATTGTTTTATCAACCTCTACGATTATGGAGAAAAACCATGAAAATTGCAATCGGATGCGACAATGCAGCAGTATCCCTGAAACGCGTTCTGAATGAATTTTTGTCCACCCAAGATGATATCCAGATAGTTGATTTAGGTGTGGACTCAGAAGAAGATCCCGAGCTGTATCCCAATGTTGCCGAAAGAGTAGCGCTAGAAGTGGCAAAGGGTAACTGCGAACGAGGCATCATTCTGTGCGGCACTGGTTTGGGAATGGCTATTACAGCCAATAAAGTTCCCGGCATTCGGGCTGCCACCTGCCATGACGTTTACAGTGCAGAACGCGCCAGGAAAAGCAACAACGCCCAGATCATCACCATGGGCGCCAGAGTGATTGGGCCCGAAAAGGCCAAGACTGTGCTCAAAGCCTGGCTCGAATCAGAATTCGCTGGCGGCAGGTCTGCTCCAAAAGTTCAACGCATCATCGAAATCGAACAAAAATACTTCTCGGCAGACAAAATAGCGTGAAATTAAGCCAGGACATGAGAGATCATTATGAGCATTGGCGATAAATCAGGATTTTTTGCTGATTGGCAAGACCTTGACGCTGAAAAATACCTGATATTGGACTATTACTTCGAAACGACTTCTTCGCCGGACGAAGCCGCTGCACATCTTTGTCAGGAGCAATCCACGGCGCAATGGAAACGCGTGGGCGTCGATGAAGACTTGCGCGATCGTTTTGGAGCCAAAGTGATTGATCTGGTTGTCGAGAAAGTTTTCGATAAGCCCAATTATCCGGCGTTGGCAGACAAACAGACGAAATCGTATGGATGCCGAGTCAAAATCGCACATCCCCACGAGAATTTCGGCCCCAAAATACCCAACATGCTGACGGCTGTCGCCGGAGAAGGCGCTTTTCACTCTCCTGGCATTTCTGTCATCAAGTTGCTCGATATTCAATTCCCCAATAGTTTTTTGCAACATTTTCAGGGCCCAAAATTCGGCGTCCAAGGCATTCGAGACATATTACAGGTTTATGATCGCCCTCTCTTTCTGGGCGTCATCAAGCCTAATATCGGACTACCGCCAAAGCCATTTGCTGAATTGGCTTTTCAGGGCTGGCTGGGCGGCCTGGATATTGCCAAGGATGATGAAATGCTTGGAGACGTCCCCTGGTCGCCGCTGGCCGAGCGAGCGGAGCTGTTGGGCAAGGCTCGCCGAAAAGCGGAAGAAATCACCGGAGAGAATAAAATTTATCTGGCCAACATTACCGATGAAGTCGACAGATTGCTCGAATTACATGACATCGCTGTTGAAAGAGGAGCCAATGCTTTAATGGTCAATGGCATGACAACCGGACTAAGCGCAATCAGAATGTTAAGAAAACACACTCAGGTCCCCCTGGTCGCCCACTTCGATTTTATCGCCCCGTTTACGTTAATTCCTGAATTCGGCATCCATTCGCCGTTGATCACCAAGCTGCAAAGAATTGTGGGCTTTGACGCAATCATTTATCCAGGCTTTGGAGCCAGGATGAAAACGCCGGAAATCGAAGTCATACAGAGCGCCCACGCCTGTCTTGATCCATTGGGACATATCAAGAGATCGCTTCCAGTGCCTGCCGGCAGCCAATGGGCTGGTTCAACGGGCGAGCTTTTCAAGAAGCTGAAAACGGTCGACTTTGGCATTGTCCCAGGACGCGCAGTCTTCGAACACCCCATGGGTCCAAAAGGCGGTGCAGCCAGTTTGAGGCAAGGTTGGGAAGCAGTTGAAAGAGACGTGACGATTGAGGCTTATGCCCGTGAACATCCAGAACTGCAGGCAGCGCTAGCGATGGTTTCCTAATCTCACTCTCATTCTCACAAATACAAAAAGGAGGCGCCAAAAAGACTTGCACTTGCCAACATTCCAACAATTCCACTTCTCAACGATTTATTTAGCGCATTTCTGAGAATTATTTCAACGATAAAGGGCGCTGACGAGATTTCTCAGGGATGCCCTGACAACACTCGCGTTTTACAAAAGTCCACTGATTCTCAGAAAAGCCTCAAGGAGGATGAAAAGATGCACAAGCGTATTTTTAAAGTAATGGCAATAACCATCCTGGTGCTGATGTTTGCAATGAGCCTGGTTGCATGTGGCGGCTCAAAGCAAAGCGATCAACCTCAGAGCCAGGAAAAAGAGAAGAGCAGCGCTGCCACCCCCTCAACCAGCCAACCCGAGACGGGTTCTGAGGAGGGAAAGGAGCAGGCGAACGATTCATTCAATCCCTATGCGCCCTACGCTGGTGAAACGATTGTCGTCAGTTGGCCTTCGCTGTCACATTTCGAAAAAGCGAAGAAGCTGATTCCGGAATTCGAAAAAGAGACCGGCATCAAGGTGGAAGTCGACTCCATCCAGTACATGAATATGCGAGACAAGCAAGTGCTGGAGATGAGCAAACCCATGGGGCAGGGCGGATATGACGTCGTCAGTTGGGTCATCTTCAACAAAACCGAATACGTCAACAAAGG
>WGCR01000543.1 GCA_015493675.1 Anaerolineae bacterium | reverse complement strand
GCCTCCGCCTCCGCCCCCCACAGCCACGCCCGTTCCCTCTGCGCCCGATCCCTGCGCCAGCATCGGCGGAGACGGCTGCAAATGGCATCTGCGGGCCGGGCCGGCTTTTTCTCCCAATACCTTTGGGCTCAAGCTGACCTTCGGCTTTGTCCACGGCGGCCGCGGCGATGAGCCGCAGGGCAGTTACTTCGTGTGGCTGGAGAAGAATGGCGTCAAATTGCCGGTCTCTGACAGCGTGCGCAGCGTGACAGGGGCCATGCGTCAGGGCCCGAACGGCCCCTACAATTACGAATACAGCATCGGTCTGGGCGATTTGCCCGACAAGAACCCCGCAGGCTGTTACACCGGCTGGGTGCTGGATGGCAATGGCGAGCGCGACAGCCAAAACTTCCAGTTCTGCGTGCCCGAAGGTCAGGGCGAGGTGTGGATGCTGTTCGATCAGAGTTGAGCGCCGACCCGCGCACACACCGGCAGATCATCATTCAAACGCCAAATGTCATCGTTGCGAACCGCCCGCGCGACGCAACGATGATGCTTGGCGTTTTTCGTTTGGCGCATCTTCGATTACAATAACAAGTTGATTGACCGCAATAAATCTCTCAATTTCCCAATCTCTCATCTCTAGCCATGTCTCCCAAAACCAGCGAAGAAATCCGAGAAGCTTTCCTTTCATATTTCGAACAAAACGGCCATCAGCGGGTCTCCAGCTCCTCTCTGGTGCCGCACAACGATCCCACACTCCTGTTGACCAACGCCGGCATGGTGCAGTTCAAGGATGTGTTTCTGGGCCTGGAGCAGCGTCCCTACAAACGCGCCACCACCTGCCAGAAATGTATGCGCGTCTCTGGCAAGCATAACGATCTGGAGAACGTGGGCCCGTCGCCCCGGCATCACACGTTTTTCGAGATGCTGGGCAATTTCAGCTTTGGCGATTATTTCAAGGCGGGGGCCATCCACTACGCCTACGAATTTCTGACCGAAGTGCTGGGCCTGGATCCCGATCGCCTTTACTACACCGTGCACACGTCGGATGACGACGCCTACGATATCTGGACCAAGGAAATGGGCATCGCGCCCGAGCGCGTCTACCGCATGGGCGACGCCACCAACTTCTGGTCTATGGGCGATGTCGGGCCCTGCGGCCCCACCAGCGAGATTCACTACGACTGGGGTCCCCAGGCCTGCACTTGCGGCGATCCCAACTGCTCGGTGCTGCTGGATAACGGCTGCGACCGCTGGCTGGAAATCTGGAACCTGGTGTTCATGCAGTTCAATCAGGATGCTGAGGGCGTGCGCACACCGCTGCCCAAGCCGGGCGTCGACACCGGCATGGGCTTCGAGCGCATCGTCAGCGTCATCCAGAACACGCCGGTCAACTACGATAACGACCTGTTTCTGCCCATCATGGATAAGGTGCAGACCCTGACCGGGCACAGCGACGATGAGCGGCAACAGCACATCGTCAGCTATCGCGTCATTGCCGATCACGCCCGCGCCGCCGCCTTTATGATTGCTGATGGCGTTCGGCCCGGGCCTGCGGGCCGCGGCTACGTACTGCGCATGATCATTCGCCGCGGCCATCGATTTGGCCGCAAGATCGGCTTCGAGACGCCCTTCATGGCCGAGGTCACCGACGCTGTAGCGGCCAAGATGGGGGATGTGTATCCCGAGCTGCTGGAGCGACAGGGCTACATCCGCCGCACCGTCAGCATGGAAGAAGATCAGTTTATCCGCACGCTGGATCGGGCCATGGAGATTCTGGAAGAAGCCCTGGCCCAACTCGACGCCCGCGGCGAAAAAGTCCTGCCCGGCGACATCGCCTTCAAACTCAAATCCACCTATGGCCTGCCCTTCGAGGTCACCCGCGACATCTGCAACGAGCGGGGATATGACGTGGATGAGCGTGGCTATCTGGCCGCGGATCAACGCCATCGGCAGGTCAGCCAGGGCAAGATCAGCGAAGCTGAATACGCTCAGGGGGCGGATTTCTACGCCGCTCTGCTGCCCAATCTGGAGGGGAAGGGCCTGCTGCCCGAAGAGGGCGTCCTGTACGATCCCTACACATCCCTCTCCCGCCCGACCCGCATCGCCGCCATCATCCAGGATGGTGAATTGGTGGATGTTGCCCGCGCCGGCGAAAAGGCGGTGATCGTGCTGGCCGAAACGCCTTTCTATGTCGAAGCCGGCGGCCAGGTCAGCGACACGGGCGTCATCGAAGGCCCTGAGGGCCGGGCGCAGGTGCAGGATGTGCGGCGCCCCGTCAGCAGCATGATCGTGCACGACGCCATCATCGAATCGGGCGAGCTACACGTGGGCGACGACGTCACCGCCCAGGTGGATGCGGCGCGGCGGTGGGACATCATGCGCAATCACACCGCCACCCATCTGCTGCAAAAAGCGCTGCGCCTGCATCTGGGCGAAGATGTGCATCAGTCCGGCTCGCTGGTGGCCCCCGACCGCCTGCGTTTTGACTTCACGTACGATAAAGCTCTGAGCGAAGAGGATATCCGAAAAATCACCGAGACCGTCACCGAGGCGATCCTGGCTGATTATCCGGTGCAGATTCAGCAAAAAAGCAAGGATGAAGCCATTGCCGAGGGCGCTATGGCCCTGTTCGGAGAAAAATACGGCGATGTCGTTCGCACCGTCTCGCTGGGCGATGAGCGTTTTCGCAGCTATGAGCTCTGTGGCGGCACCCATGTGCAGCGCACCTCCGAGATCGGCCCCTTCATCATCGTCAGCGAAGGCTCCACCGGCCGCGGCATCCGTCGCATCGAGGCCCTCACCGGGCACGAGGCCGTGCGCTATATCGAGGAGCGTCTGGAACTGCTGAACCGTCTGTCCGATCTGCTGCACGTCCCCGTCGAAAGTCTGGAGCAAAAAGTGCGGGATCTGAAGAATCAGACGGCAGAACTCCAGCGCGATCTGCAAAAAGTGCGTCAGCAACTGCTGGCCAAGCAAGCTGACGCCATGCTGGACGGGGTGCAGGACGTGCAGGGCGTCAAGACGCTGGCGCTGAAGGTGGACGCCGCCAGTGTGGATGAAATGCGTCGCCTGGCTGACGATCTGCGGAACAAATTGCACTCGGGCGTCGTCATTTTAGGCGCGGTCATCCACGATAAGCCCATGCTCATTGCCGCAGCCACGCCCGATGTGGTCCAGCGGGGCGTCCATGCTGGAAATATCGTCAAGGCTCTGGCCCCCGTTATCGGTGGCGGAGGCGGCGGACGCCCCAACATGGCTCAGGCTGGCGGTCGTGACGCCTCAAAGCTGGACGAGGCGCTGAACGCCGCAGCCGGTGTTGTGGCGGAGCAAATTGGCGATTAGGCGATGAAGAGCTGGAGAGAGCTTGTGCCCAAAGCGTAGAGCCATCTCTCCCCACCCTTCGTCCGCCCCGACTTCAACATGTCCACTCATCCCGACATTCGAACGATTTTCCTCAGCGCCCCCGCGACCGTGGCTCAGGCCAGGAACGCGGTTTTAGGCGCGCAACCAGGGGAGCGTCTGCTTTTCATTCTGCCCGATGAGGCGGATCATTTTGCCAACGAAGTTCGGCTGAAAGCATTGCGGCAGGAAGCTGATGCCGGCAATGTGCAGATCGGGCTGGTGACGGGCGATAAAGACATCCGTTACTTTGCCAAAGCGACCCGCATCCCGGTGTACAAATCGGAAGACGCGGCCCGCAGGCGCTGGCGTTGGCCCAAACCGGAGGCTCCCCTGCCCCCGCCCAACAAACTTCGCCCGGCCGTCATTCCGCCTCCGCCCGATGCGGCGGTGGCGCTGAAACCGCCCGCAATTATCACCAGGCCCGATGGGACCGTGTTGTGGGGCGAGGCCAAAACCCGCCCTGACCGCTCCTGGCTTCAGGGTTTGAGCTACGCTCTTTTCATCGGCGTCATCGCATTGGTGATTTTTGGCGTTACGGTCTATCTGCTGCCCCAGGCCGCCATATCCCTCACGCCCGCCCGCACCCAGATCGTCAGTTCCATCGATCTTACCGCTCGCACCGGCATCGATGAGCCGGACTATCTCAACAAACTGGTTCCCGCCCGCGTGGTTCAGGCCCGGGTCGAGGGATTCGGTGTGACGCCCACCACCGGACAGGAGGATGCGCCCGTTGGCAAGGCGACAGGCGTCGTCACCCTCATCAATCGCACCTCCCGCGAAATCACCGTGCCCGAGGGGACGATCTTGCGCACCACTTTCGGTGAGAATGTCCGGTTTCGCACTCTGAACGAGGTGAAAGTGCCGCCGGGCATCGGGCAAAAGGCCGAAGTGCAGGTCGAGGCCGTCGAACCGGGCCTGGAGGGCAACGTTCCCGCGCTCACCATCAACGAGGTGGAGGGCTCCCTGAACATCAGCCTGCGGGTCAGCAATCCCTTCCGCACAGAAGGCGGCGCCGTGGAATCGGTCGCCACCGTCACCCAGGCCGATAAAGACCGTCTGCTGAACGAGCTATTGGCCCAGTTGCAGCAGCAGGCCTACACCAAGCTGGCCGAGAACCTGCGTCAGGGCGAATACATCCCGCCCGAGACAGTGCAGACCTACATTCTGGCTGCTACCTATGACCATTTTGCCGGGGAACCGGCCGATGAATTGGGACTGCAATTACAACTTCTGGCCCGCGGCCTGGCTGTCGATATGGACGGGGCCCGCGGCCTGGCCGAGCGTTCCCTGCGTGAAACGGCCCCCTCCGATAAATATCTGCTGGAAGAAACCATCCGCACGGGCGAGCCCCATTTTACGCTTTTCGGCGATGAGTTTGTGAATTTCTCCCTCACCGCCAGCGGCGAAGTCCTCGAACCCGTCTCGGCCGGCGACGTGCGAGCCGTTCTCACCGGCGCGTCGGTGGATCAGGCGGCTCAATTGCTGGAAGAAAATTTCGACCTGGCAACTCCCCCCGAGATCAAGCTCACACCGCCCTGGATGGACCGTCTGCCCACCCTCCCCTTCCGTATCATCGTGCGGGTTTACAAGGGCTGACTCTACTGAAAAACCCTTCAACACGGAGACACAGAGCGCACAGAGAAAGAAAAAAGTGAGGATTGAAGGCATTTTTCTCCGTGAATTGGCATTATTTTCTCCGTGATCTCCGTGTCTCTGTGGTGAAATAGCCTTTTTCAGTGGCGCTAAGCCTGACCCCACCCTTCAACCTTCCAACCTTCAACTTTCCAACCCCTTCATGACCACCTGGCTTGCTCTGGATATCGGCGACAAACGCATCGGTCTGGCTGCGGGCAATGACGCCGCCCGTCTGGCCCGCCCCCTGCGCGTTCTGACTCGTCGCAGCAAAAACGAAGATTTCGAAGCGATCGCCCGGGCCATGCAGGATGTCGGGGCGGACGAATTGCTGGCGGGGTTGCCGTTGAACATGGATGACAGCGAAGGTCCGCAGGCCAAAAGCGCCCGCAAATACGCCGAGCGCCTCCGCCGTCGACTTGACGTCCCCCTGCGATTTCAGGACGAGCGGCTCACCTCCTTTGTCGCCGACCAGATTTTGTCCCGGCGCGCCACCCAAAAAGCCCGCCGTCAACCCAACGACGCCATCGCCGCCGCGGCTATCCTCCAATCCTTTTTGGATCAACTTCCGCCCCAGGAATGATAGACATTAAATGAGCTATTGAAATAAAATGCACGCTTTTCTGACCAAAACATTTCCCCGTT
>WGCR01000542.1 GCA_015493675.1 Anaerolineae bacterium | reverse complement strand
GATGTGTCTGCGTTCCATTTTCATTCCTTATCGGCGTGCAGCCGCTCATGGCATCTGCTTCGTAAATAGGACGCAGACAAAGGTCAATGATTGATGAATAATGATTAAAGTGAGAATCACGGTAACTGCTAACGTACTCGACTTTAAGCCTTACTGAATACCAGGTTGAAAGGTTATACCAGTGCTTCGCGATTTTCGGGAATCCACCGATTAAAATCAGAACTGAGGGCCTCTGGCCGCCTGGTCTACCTATGCAGACAGGTCAAAACAGGGAAAAATATCCCCGCAGGGGGACATGCGGCGGAACGCCCTGAGACCTGAATTTATTCGGCGTGTGCTGGTGAAACATAAGTTGTTAATTCTGGCCTCAGCAAGAAACCACGAAGGCCCGAAGTCTTTTCGAAGGACGAAGGGAGAAATAAGAAAAATACTTCGTATCTTCGTGTTACGCTCCGGTGACGGGCAGGCGTCTGGCGAGAGGTTCTGTCTAGTCGTCGATGAGATAGCCCTCTTTGCGCAAGATGCGTCTGGCCATGGCGAATTCCTCTTCAGGAGTGTGGATGCGTCCATCCAGCAAGGCGGCCCGCGCCTGCTGAAACACCCGGCGGTAGATGGGGCCGGGTTTGACGCCCCAGCGTTGCAGGTCCGCCCCGGCAATATGAATCTCCTGCGGTCGCAGGTCTTCCAGGTAATAACGCAAGCGTTCCCGCAACAGGGGGTTGTCCGTGGCGACGCCCGCCACCAACAGGATGGCCTCACTGAATGGCTGCAACAGCCGATCCAGTTCGGACGGGGCGATATCGGGCTGGATGAGATCGAGGGTGCGGGCCCGCAGCCGTTCGCCTTCGCACACCAGCTTGGCGGTGGCGTTGGTCAGTCGCAGGCGATCGAGGATGCGCTTGTGGGCTGCGGGCATGAGATCGTAGACCCAGAGGGTGAAATAGAGGCGTTCGATTGATGCTGGCGGTTCGGGTCGGGCCTGTAACGCCTGACGCAGCGCCGCGAATTTTTCTGCTATGCGATCATTCCACCCCAACTCCTGATCGATCTCCGCCAATACGCCGATTTCATGCAGCCGCCGCAACGCTTTTTCGGGCTGCTCCTCCAGCAGGATCAACTCCAGCTCGTGGCGGATGCGCGGGCCGCTGACCCGGGACAGCAGATCCACGGCTTCCATCATCAATTCGGCGGTGCGGGGTTCGATGCTGAAACCGAAGCGCTGTTCGAAGCGAATGGCCCGCAGGATACGGGTGGGATCTTCGATAAAGCTCAGGGAGTGCAAAACGCGAATGATCCCCTCTTCCAGATCCTTGCGCCCGCCATAGAAGTCCAGCAACTCCCCCCAATGCTGGCCGTCGAGGCGGATGGCCAGGGTGTTGATGGTGAAATCGCGGCGATGGAGATCGAGCTTGATGCTGGAGCGTTCGACGATGGGCAGCAGGGTGGGGGCCTCGTAAAATTCGGTGCGGGCAGTCGCAAAATCGATGCTGGCCGGAACGCCGTTTGCCATCGATTTGCCTGCGGCAAAGGCCTTCTCGTCCCGAATCCATTTGGCGGTGCCAAAACGACGATGTGCGCGCACGCGGCCGCCGAATTCCCGGGCGAGTCGCTGCGCCAGGATCACGGCATCGCCTTCCACCACGAAATCGACGTCGAAGTTGGGGCGGTTCAGCAGCAGATCCCGGGTGAAGCCGCCTACGGTGTAGAGCGGGTATCCCATCTCTGCGGCCACCTCTCCGATATGGCGCAGCAAGCCGATGAGGCCCGACGGCAGTGACGCCTCCATCAGGTCTTTGACCGACGGACGTTCGGCCGGCGTTTCCTCGCCCCAGAGTTTCAGCAGATCGGTGCGGGTGACGATCCCCACCATCTCGCCGTTTTCATCCACCACCGGAATCTGGCCCCAGCCGCTCTCGATCATCTTTTCCTGCACGAGCCGGACGGGATCATCCAGATGCATGGTCACAGCGCCAGTGCGCATGAGTTTTCGCACCGGCTCATTCTGCATGCCGTGGCGTATGGCCATATCAATGATGCGGCGGGTGACCAGGCCTTGCAGCCGCCCGTTTTCATCCATCACCGGAAAGCCCTCATGTCCGCGGATGCTCATGCGTTGGGCCACCTCGGCAACGCTGGCGTTGGGGCTGACGGTGTTGAGCCCGCGGGACATGATCTCCCGCACGCTGATCTGACGCCGGACATTTTCTTCCAGCAGGTGCAGCAGTCGTTCGCTGAGTTCGGCAATGGATTGCTTCCGCACCAGTGCGGCGGCGGCGCGGGCGTGTCCGCCGCCGCCCAGCGCTTTGGCGATGCGTCCTACATGGATATCGTTGGTGGTGGAACGGGCCACAAGCTGGATATGCTCTTCCAGATCAACCAGCAGAAACAGGGCGTCCGGTTCGTACAGATCGCGTAATTTGTGGGCCAGCGTGCTGATTTCCTCCACCGGCTCCTGTATTTGGGCTGTGGTGATCACCACGGTGTGGCCTTTGATTTCATAGGTCTCCGCCGCCTCGTAAAGCTGCTCCAGCAGGCGTTGTTGGGCGGGCGAAAGGGGATGATGGAGGAACGCGCGCACCACATCCAGTTTGCCTCCCATATCCACCAGCCAGGCTGCACAGCGCAGGTCGCGGGAGGTGGCGCTGATATAGGAAAGGCTGCCCGTGTCCTCATAGATGCCCAACATCAGCAGGGTGGCTTCGACCGGCGTCACCGGGATGCCCCGCCCGATTATCTGCTCTACCAGGATGGTGGTGGTGGCGCCCACCTGCTCGAACCAGCAATGATAATGCTCGGGCAGGTTATCCCGGCATTTGTGATGATCGATGATGCGGACGGGCGTCTTTTGGGTCATTCCCCGCACCAGTTGCGCCGATTGGCAGTCTACGAAGATGCCCAGGGACACGCGGCGACGCGGCAACTCCTCCGCCGTGCGAAAGGGTAGAGCGCTGCGATAGAGGGTCAGAAAATCTTGCAGATTGCGATTGAGGCTGCGGGGGAGCACAGGGATGGCCTCGGGATGCAGTTTGCTGGCTGCCAGCAGACTGGCCAGGGCGTCGAAGTCCGCGTGCTCGTGAGTGAGGATGACTTCCATAAGTGACATTATAACAGGCTGCGGGCAGGGAGCAATAGTTGTCGCAACGAATGTCCATTACAATTCGCCCGAACGGCGCTGGATATGATAGGATGGCGAACATGAAATGCTTAGTCACCGGATGTGCGGGCTTTGTGGGTTCGCACCTCACAGAGGCCCTGTTGGCCGCCAATCATGAGGTTCTGGGCGTCGATAGCCTCATTCCTTTCTATGATCCTGCAATCAAGCGACAAAATCTGATTTCGGCCCTGGCGCATCCCCGATTTCGGTTTGCAGAAGCCGATCTGATTGAGGCGGATTTACAGCCGTTGTTGGCGGACATCGATGTCATTTTCCATATCGCCGGGCAGCCGGGCGTGCGCGATAGCTGGGGGGAGCATTTCGCCGGTTACACCCGCAACAACGTCCTCGCCACGGAGCGGCTGTTGCATGCGGCCGCGGGCATGGACATAAAACGGTTCGTCTATGCAGGCTCTTCTTCGGTGTATGGCGATTCGCCCGAGATGCCATGGCATGAGGAGGTTTGTCCCCGCCCCCGCAGTCCTTACGCCATCACCAAACTGGCTGCCGAGCATCTTTGCCGCAGTTATCGCCTGGATTTTGGCGTTCCCACCGTGGTCGTGCGCTATTTTACGGTGTATGGTCCCCGTCAGCGGCCCGATATGGCCTTTCACAAATTCCTCAAGGCGGTCTTGTTCGATCAACCTATTCCTTTGTATGGCAATGGCCGCCAGACGCGGGATTTCACTTATGTTTCGGATATCGTGACGGGCACAATAGCCGCGGCGTTAGCGCCCGGGGCCGTGGGGGAGACGTTCAATCTGGGGGGCGGCAGCCGCATTGTCCTGCTGGATTTGCTGGAGATGCTGACGGAGGTGACGGGCAAGCCCGTGATCATTGAGCAGCGCGGCCAGCAGGCGGGCGATGTGCGACACACCTGGGCTGACATCACGCATTCCCGCACCATCCTGGGCTATCAGCCGCAGGTCAGCCTGCAAGAGGGTTTGCGAGAAGAATTTGCCTGGATTCAGAAGCGTTATGGCTGAGAGCGCAGGAGTCTTAGCAGCATTTGTATAAGAGCGAGAAGACAGCCCGATGGCGCCTGATCGGGCGGCGGAGGCGTGGGGCCTGGCTCCGGAGGAGGCTCAGGCGGCGGCTCTGGTTCCGGCACATCATCCGACCTGGCCATTTGCCAGGCGGCATACGCATCGACCCGGCCCGATCCCTGTGTGTTCAGGCTTAATTCCAGATCGACGGCAGTGGCTTTGAATATCTCTTTGACCTGGCGGGGCGAAAGGGATGACTTGGCCGCCAGGATGAGCGCCGCCACGCCCGCCGCGTGGGGGGTGGCCATGCTGGTGCCGGAAAGGGATGTGTAGTATTCATCCACTGTGCCATTGCCCAGAGAGGTGTCTGCCGCCCGGGCCGAGATGATATTCACGCCGGGCAGCACCACATCGGGCTTGACGCGGCCATCCGAGGTGGGGCCGCGTGAAGAGAAATTCGCCACATCATCCTCATCGGTGCTGGCGCCGATGGTGATGACCTCGCGCGCACAGCCGGGCGAGCCGATGGTGCGTGAGCCCGGGCCGCTGTTTCCTGCCGCGACAACCACGACAACGCCCCGGCCCACGGCTGCGTCGCAGGCCTCCGAAAGCGCATCCGTTCCATCACAACTGGCATTGCTGCCCAGACTCAGATTGACGACCTGGGCTTTCTGCGACACCGCCCAGTCCAATCCTGCCATGACATCACTCATACGGCCATTTCCGGAATCATCCAGCACTTTGGCGATGTACAGATCCGCAGCGGGAGCTACGCCGCGATATTTGCCCTGGCTGGCCGCCCCTGTTCCGGCAATGATGCCGGCCACATGCGAGCCATGACCATTGCCATCCTGCGCCGAACCCTTTCCCGAAAAATCCTCTGAAACCCGCACGCGATCTTTGAGATCAGGATGAGTCATATCGCAGCCGGTGTCCAGAATGGCCACCTTTACGCCCGCGCCCTCGTCTCCTTTTTTCCACACCCTGTTCGCTCCGATGTGGGGAACCGAGACATCCAACAGGGCGTGAACGGGCATATCGTACCAGATTCTCTCGACTGCGGGATTCTCAGCCAGGCGATCGATTTCATCGGGCGTGGCCTTGGTGGAGACGCAGGGCAGCAGCGTGAATGTCCGCTGCGGCTCGATGGCTGCTTCTGCAGAAAACGCTGCCAGCGGTTGGTCCCGTTGCAAGCGATAACGCACGATGATGGGGAGTGGTTCAGGTTCGGTTTCGACTGCCAAGGCTTGCGCAACCGAAAGCGCTTCTCGCAGGGATGAATGGATTTTGGCGCTGGACATGGGGGAACCTCTCAGAGTGCGCGCATACCCTGATCCGGCTCAATCCGTTGCACCCAGGGCTCGGCCGCCAGTTTCATCAATGCACTGGCAGAGCCATGCACGGCCAACGAGGGCAGCAGATGCAGACGACGCCTGATGCTGCATCCTGCATCCCGCACCGTCTGTTCTATCTCCGGCGAGAGCGTTTCGGTGCGGATAATGGCGGCAAGGCTGGCGTTCGGATGTTGTTGTAGCCAGGACCAGAATTCGGGGGAAATTTTATCTTGGGGGGAATTTTGCATAACTCAATCATAAACTTGCGGAAACTGTTTGTCAATCATAGAGCAAACGGCCACAAATAGGACATTTCACTGTCTGTCCCTCATGCACTTTTTGCACCACCGCGGTGGGCAGCGAGGCGCCGCATCCGCCGCAGCTCCGAGCATTCAGCTTTGCCACCGCCAGACCGCCCAGTTTTTTGCGCATGGCCTCATAACGCTTCACATCTGCCGCGGGCAGGGTGGCCACAACCTGTTCTCGTTTCGATTTCAGACCGCGGGCGTGTTCGACAAGAGCCTCTTGCTCCTTTTCCAGCGTCGCCTTTTTCTCCAGCCAGGCCTGTTTCATGGAGACAAATGTTTGTTTCTCTTTGGCCAGGACGTTTTCCGCCTCCTCTTGCTCCAGCAGCGCCTCCAGCGCTGATTCTTCCAGCATGGCCAGATGGCGTTTCAGAGATTCGACATTCTGCTGCATGGCCACCTGCTCCCGCACGTCTTTGATACGCCCGCCATAAAGCTGTTTTTCGAGCGTCGTTATTTTGTTCGAAAGCTCTGCTGCTTTTTCATCCCGCTCTCGCCGTTCCTTGCGCCAGTGCGCCAGCCGGGCCTCGGCCAACTTCACCTGCTTCGCCTTCTCCTGGAGTTGCGGGGAGGGCTGCATGGCCTGTTTGTTTTCTGCAAATTGGCGCCTGTCTGAGTCCAGCTTCAAATCGATCGTCTGCAATGTCGCCAGCAATTTGATGGTCTGCATAGTTTCTGTGGAATGAGTGCGTTTTATTGTGCCAAGACAGTCCGATTGTAGCACAACCCGCGAAGCGACTCAAACGCCGACCAAAGTGTGACACTGTATCAATTGGGTGCGTCCTAAATGAGTT
>WGCR01000541.1 GCA_015493675.1 Anaerolineae bacterium | reverse complement strand
TCGTGTCTTTGTTCCCTTCGTGTCTTCGTGGCAAAAAAGGACGATTGGCGCCAACTACCTTAGCAGTTACGAAAAAAGACAGCCTCACGCATACGTTAGCAGTTCCATAAAATCAGGAGAATCTGCGGGCGTCAGATGTGTCTGCGTTCTATTTTCATTCCTTATCGGCGTGCAGCCGCTCATGGCGTCTGTTTTGAAAACAGGATGAAGCGGGCGTGGTGCGGGCAGGTGACGAGGGGGAGAGAAAGAAGCGTCTTGCCGATTCACCGCCGGTTTGGCCCTTGACAAACCCAACCGTCATCCTTATAATGTTGTGGTAGCACATCATCAATAAAAAAGTAGTTGTACCACCATTTTTTCAAGGTGAGTTCTATTGGCTTCACAATTCGAGGATGTTCATAATGGCGACGTTATGGCATCTAGCCCCACCATCAATGCGTTGACCCGCATCCGCAGCAGTTATCCCTCACTGGCAGCGTCGGAGAAACGCGTGGCGAATTGGGTGATGAAGGAGCCGGAGAAGGTGCTACATCTTTCCATGGCGCAAGTGGCCCGGGAATGCGGGGTGAGCGATACGACGGTGTTGCGATTTTGTCGCAATGCAGGCTTTCAGGGATACACCGATCTGAAATTGTCTATCGCCCGAGACATCGTCAGCCCGACCCAGGTGGTGCACGACGACATCGCGGAGGGGGATGCGCCCGCGACCATCGCCCGCAAGGTCTTCCTCTCCAATATCCAGGCCCTGCAGGATACGCTGGAAGTGCTGGATGAGGCGGCCTTGATAAAAGCTGTGGAGCTGATAGCCGCCGCCGAGCAGATACTGATCATCGGCGTGGGCACCTCCGGGCCCATCGTGCAGGATATGTACCACATGTTTTTCCGTCTCGGTTTTAATGTGCGGGCGCAGACCGACTCCTATTTGCAATTGATGGAGGCAGCCCTTGTCGGCCCAGGCGACGTTGTTATCGGCATTTCACAATCGGGGAGTTCTACGGACCCGGTATTGACTGTGGAAGAGGCCAAACGAAATGGCGCCAAGATTATCGTCATCACCGGCAATGCCGAATCTCCCATCACCAAATCCGCCGATGTGACGCTGTTAGCAGTCTCACGGGAGACGCGGGCAGAAGCCATCGCCTCTCGTATTGCCCAGATGACATTGGTCGATGCATTGTATGTCATCATTTCCATGCAAATGCTTCCCATCACCACAGAAAATGAATCGAAAATCTGGAAAGCCGTTATCAAAAAGACGCTGTAAAAAGGAGGTTTATCAGAATCAAGCGCCAAACACGCCGTTAACCACGCACGCAACCACCCCTTCAATCCCATTCATTTCTTCACTCCGCCTCAGTAAGGAGTTTCAAACCGTTATCAAAGAGATGCCGTAAAAAAAGGAGGTTTATCAGAATCACACGCCAACACTCAGTTAACCACTCCCTTCAATCCCATCCATTTCTTCACCCCATCTCAATAAGGAGTTTCAAGATGAAGAAAATTTTGACCATCGTGGCGCTTGTGGCGTTGCTGGCGCTGACTGTAGCTGCCTGCTCGCAGTCCAAACCAGCCGCTGAACCCACTCAGGCCCCGGCACAGCAACAGAAAGAAGAAGCAGCGCCAGCAGCCGATCTGGAAGGCGTGCCCGAGGTCTTCACCAACGGCAAACAGATCAAGGTCGCAGTCATCCGCAACCTGCCTTCCGATGACCACACAAAACAGTTCCTGGACGGCGCCCGCTCAGAAGGCGAAGCCTTCGGTTTCAAGGTGGACACCTTCATTGCCGACAATGATGACGCCAAATTCCAGGAGCTGGTCGATCAGGCCATCGCCAAAGGGTATGACGGACTTATTATTTCTCATGGCAAGAAGGATTACTCCTATGACATGCTGAAGCCCGCCGTGGATAAGGGCATCAAAGTCGTCACCTTCGACACCGTCATCGAAAAAGACGGCAAAGGCCTGCCCGAGATCACCCGCACCTTCCAGGATGACTTCGCTCTGGCCAAGCTTTCCCTGGGCGTCATCAACGAAATTGCGGATCCTGCCCGCATCATCAAGCTGTGGTGGGGCCCCGGCGTGCCGCCGCTGGATCGCCGTGAGACCATCTATGCTCCCCTGGAGAAAGAAGGCCACCTGATCACCCTGGAAACCATTGGGCCCACCAACTTCCAGGATGTGCAGGGCGACATCGCCGCCAAGGTCAGCGCTGTGCTGCCCAAGTATCCCGAAGGCGAAATCGACGCTATTTGGGGGTCTTGGGATGAGATGGCCAAAGGCGCTTACACCGCGCTGAAAGACGCCGGCCGTTCCGACATCAAGCTGGTCTCCATCGACATCTCCAATCAGGACATCAACCTGATGCGCGAGCCTGGCAGCAACTGGATTGCCACCGCAGCCGTGGACGCCCGCCTCATCGGTCTGGTGGACATGCGTCTGCTGGCGAAGAAATTCGCGGGTGAGGAGACTCCCGACGAATACGACCTGGAAGCCCGCCTCGTGCGCCAGAGCGACCTGAAGCCCGACACCACCATGCAAAATCTGAGCGAGGTCGTCGAGGGTTGGGGCCAATCCGACGCCTTCAACGAGCCCTGGATGGATAAACTGCGCGCTGCCCACGCCGGTCAGTAGCAATCGCAGTTCTGGCAACTATCGTCAGGCAATTGGGTGGCTGTCCCCGCCTTCGGGTGGGGGCGGCCACTCCCATGTGGAAAGACAGGAGGCAGACATCGGCATGGAATCCAAACACAGACTTGAAATGAAGGGCATTTCCATCGAATTTCCGGGCGTCAAGGCTTTGGATAACGTGGATTTCACCGTGAAAAGTGGCGAAATCCACGCCTTGGTCGGGGCAAACGGCGCCGGGAAATCGACGCTGATGAAGATTTTGGGCGGGGCGTATGATCATTATACAGGCGCTATTTATTTCGATGGCGAAAAAGCCAATATCCGTCATCCCCGCGACGCCAAGGAATTGGGGATTGATGTGGTGTATCAGGAAGTGGATACGGCGCTGATCCCTTATCTCACTGTGGCCGAGAATATTATGTTGGATAAAATGGCCAATGAGATGAAAAGGAAGCATTTCATCCGCTGGGGAAATATCCATCGCAGTGCCCGTGAAGTGATGAAGCGCGTGGGCATCGAATTGGATACGCATACATTGGTGCAGGATCTGAGCCTGGCCGAGAAGCAGGTGGTGCTCATCGCCCGGGCGCTGGCCACCAATACGAACTTTCTGGTGCTGGATGAACCCACCGCCCCTCTGAGCCAGACAGAAACCGAGGAGCTATTTCGGTTGATGCGCGATTTGGCCCAAAATCAGAATGTGGGCGTGGTCTTCATCTCGCATCGGCTCCCTGAGATTTTTGAGGTTTGTGAAACGATTACTATTTTACGCGATGGGCAGGTCGTGTTCGACGCCACTATTGAGCAGATCACCCAGCAAAAACTGGTGGAGTTGATGCTGGGGCGCCGATTCGAAGAAACCTATCCCAAAATCCATGTTCCCATCGGGGATGTCATCCTGGAAGTGAAAGGCCTAAATGAGGAAAGTGGTCGAGTGCGGGATGTAAATTTCACTGTACGGGCCGGTGAAATTGTGGGAATGACCGGGCTGGTCGGTGCGGGCAAAACCGAGCTGTGCAAAACGCTGTTTGGAGCCTATCCCGTCAAATCGGGCGAGGCGCTGCTGCACGGAAAGCCGTTAACGATGAAATCTCCTCATTCAGCGGTCAAACAGGGGCTGGCGCTGGTGCCCGAAGAGCGACGTAAGGAAGGCATCCTGGTTGATGAGCCTGTGTACGTCAATCTCACTTTGCCCAGTCTGGATAAATTCACCAAGGGGCCCGATTTTGTCAATACTCGGGCGGAAAAGAGCATCGCCCGACAGGTAATCAAGGAGCTGGGGATTGTGACACCCAGTGAAGAGCAGAAAGTGGCCTACCTTTCGGGCGGCAATCAACAAAAGGTGGCTGTTGGCAAATGGCTGATTGCCGATGCCGAAATCTACATTTTTGACGAACCCACCAAAGGCGTGGATGTGGGAGCCAAACGCGATATCTTTGAACTCATCGGCCAACTTGCAAAACAAGGCAAAGGCGTCATCTATGCCTCCAGTGAAATTCCCGAGATTCTGGATATTTCGGATCGCGTTTACGTTATGTACGACTACACGATTGTCAAAGAATTTGAAACATCAGAAGCAACAGAAGAGTCTATTCTTTTCTATTCCGCCGGAGGTCAATAAGTTATGACTGCTGCACCTCAATCATCGACCAGCAAGCAACGTCTTTCGGTCATCATTGATTTTCTTAGCAAGTGGGGAACCATTATCACGATTTTTGTCCTGCTCGCTTTTTTCTCCATCGCCATGCCCGCCTTTCGCACGCCATCCAACATGGTGACGATCATGCGAAGCATTTCCATCGTGACGGTTATCGCCACCGGCATCACGGTTTCATTGACAGTGGATGGCTTTGATCTATCAGTAGGCTCGGTGGCGACCTTCACCGTGGCTCTGGTGATGTCCTTCTTCGTGTGGTATGGATGGGGCACCGTCCCTGCAATCATTGTTTCGCTGCTTATTGCTCTGAGCGTGGCATTAGTCAATTCATTCCTCATCGTCAAACTGCACATTTTTGATCTGCTGGCGACTTTGGCCACTATGTTCATCTTTGAGGGTGTGGCCATGACCTACACCGGCGGCGGCTCCATCAGCCAGGGAATGCCGCGACTGGATGGCACCCCCACCACCGGAGCCATCCCATCCGGATTTCGTCTCATCGGCCAATCGCCCTACATCATTCTCATCATGCTGGTGATCGTGATGCTGGTGCATGTATTTTTGACATACACCAAACACGGGCGCTATCTCTACATCGTGGGCGGCAATCGCGAGGCGGCCCGGCTTTCCGGCATCCCGGTCAATCGTTATCGCACTCTGGCCTATTTCCTCTCAACGCTGCTGGCGGGCCTGGGCGGCATCATGCTGGCGGCCCGCATCGGCTCGGCCCAGATCAACGCTGGCGCCGGTTATCTGATGCCGGCAGTGGCTGCGGCCTTCATCGGCTTTTCGGTGGCCGGGGTGAAAAAGCCCAATGCCATCGGCACCCTGGTGGGCGCGATTTTGGTGGGCTTGTTGGAAAATGGCCTGATTATGATGTCGGTGCCCTATTACTCCCTGAACATCATCAAGGGCCTGGTGCTCGCCATCGCTCTGGCCATCACTTACTACAAAAAACATGACTGATTACCGAAATCTCATCGAAAGGAGTAAAGCATGAACGTTCATGGCAAGCATTATCGCACTATCTGGGTGAAAGAAGGCGATGACAGGGTGGTGCAGGTTATCGATCAGCGTTTTTTGCCCCACAAATTCATCATCGAAGACCTGACCAACGTGGATGAGGCCGCGCGGGCCATCAAGGAGATGCACATCCGCGGCGCGGGCCTGGTGGGCGCTACGGCCGGATTCGGCATGTATCTGGCTGCGTTGGAAGCGCCCAAGGATTCGCCCGAAGCGTTCACCCAATTCATGCAGGACGCGGGCGAGAAGCTGAAAGCCACCCGGCCTACTGCGGTCAATCTGGAATGGGCCGTGCATCGCCAACTGGATGCCATGGCCGCAGCTTCTACAGTAGACGAAAAGGTGACGGTTGCGTTTCAGATCGCCAAAGACATCGCTGATGAGGATGCAGACTTCTGCCGCCGCATTGGCGAGCATGGCGTCAGCATCATCGAGGAGATCAGCAAAAAGAAGAACGGCGAACCGGTCAATATCCTCACCCACTGCAACGCGGGCTGGCTGGCGTTCGTGGATTACGGCACCGCCACCGCGCCTATCTACGAGGCTCACAATCGCGACATTCCGGTGCATGTGTGGGTGGATGAAACCCGCCCGCGCAATCAGGGCGCCCGGCTCACCGCCTGGGAATTGGGTCAGCATGGCGTGCCGCACACCGTGGTGGCCGACAACGTAGGCGGGCATCTCATGCAGCATGGGCTGGTGGACATGGTCATCGTCGGCACCGACCGCACCACTTACACCGGCGATGTGGCCAACAAGATCGGCACCTATCTCAAGGCCCTGGCTGCCCATGATAACGGCGTGCCCTTCTACGTGGCCCTGCCCTCCTCCTCCTTCGACTGGACGATCCGGGATGGCGTCCGGGAAATCCCTATCGAGGAGCGGGGGGAGGAGGAAGTCAAATTTATCCAGGGCCTGCATCAAGGCGAGATCGTCAAGGTGCTGCTGACGCCCGCCGAAAGCCCGGCCACAAATTTCGGTTTCGATGTGACCCCACGTCAATATGTCACGGGCCTCATCACCGAACGCGGCGTCTGCGAAGCTTCGGAGGAAGGTGTTTTGGGCCTGTATCCCGAGAAGCGACAGTAAAAATAGTCAACAACCAATCAATAACAATCAATAGCCAACGGGAGTTTGCATGATGCCTTTCTACCCTCTCAACGAAGAAAATATCCTCGATTATTTGCAACAGCGCCCGGCGCTGAAAGACTTTTTCCCTCCTGATGCTCCGCTCGTCATCCGCGAAGTGGGCGACGGCAACCTGAATTTCGTTTACATCATCGAAAATCAGGACGATCCCGATAATGCCATGGTCATCAAACAGGCCCTGCCCTATTTGCGGGTGCTGGGCGAATCATGGCCGTTGACGCAGGAGCGGGCGCGCTACGAGGCCCAAGCCCTGGGAGAGCACAATAGATACGCACCGGGCCTGGCTCCTGAACTGTATGATTTCGATGACGAGATGTCCACCCTCGCCATGGAGTATCTGGGCAGACACGCCATCATGCGCAAGCCCATGGTGGAGCGCCAGAAATTTCCCAAATTTGCAGATCACATCTCCACCTTCCTGGCCAACACCCTCTACTTCACCTCGGATCATTATCTTTCCGGGCCCGAGAAGAAGCTTTTGCAGGCCAAATTCGTCAACGAAGAACTGCGCAAGCTGCAGGAAGACTTTGTTTACACCAACCCTTACAAGGAATCGGAGGAAAACAACTGGAATCCGCTGGTGGATGACGAGGTGCAGGCGGTGCGTTCTGATACGGCTTTGAAGCTGGAAATAGCGGCCATGAAAGACAGCTATATGAATCATTCGGAGGCGCTGATTCACGCCGACCTGCACACCGGCTCCATCATGCTCAACCAGGAGGACACTCGCGTCATCGATCCCGAATTCGCGTTCTTCGGGCCCATGGGCTACGACGTAGGCGCAGTGCTGCAAAATCTGGTGCTGAATTATCTCTCGCACTACGGCCACACGCCCGATCCTGAGGCGCGGGCTGACTATCAAACCTGGATTCTGGAAACCATCCGCGAGATTTGGAATCAGTTTGCCGAGAAATTCGACCGGTTGTGGGT
>WGCR01000540.1 GCA_015493675.1 Anaerolineae bacterium | reverse complement strand
GATGCGGGCAGCAGAAGCGCTCTACCCCGTCACGCGCGGGGTGCACGCGTCCGCATTATGCACGCCCGAGCGCGTCCTGCTCATGGCCGAGGATGTGGGCCGCCACAACACCCTGGACAAGCTGTGGGGCAAGGCCATGCTGGCGGGCGTGGAGACGAAGGGGCGGATCATCGTCACCACCGGGCGCATCAGCTCGGAGATGCTGGGCAAGGCCGCGAAGATGGGCGCGCCCGTCATCGCCTCCCGCACCTCGCCCACCAGCCGCTCGGTGGCCCTGGCCCGGGCCTGGAGCATGACCCTGGCAGGGTACATCCGCCGCGGCGGGTTCAGGGTGTATGCAGGCGAGGAAAGATTCAACAATTCGCATTAGCCAAAGGAGGCATTCCAATTTTTTGGAAAAATCGTTGCCAGGCAGTGGCCGAGTGAAATCAGGCTTTTTGGGCGCAGGTCTGAAGCGTTCGACTTGAGACGCCCTGGCCGAATAGAATTCGGTTCTGGGGGCGTTCCGCCGCATGTCCTCCTGCGAGGACATTTTCGGGCGTAATTAGCCTGTCTGCGCAGGCAGACAAGCGGCCCATCAAATCAAACTTCCTTATCTCCTCCCCCGCCCGTCCCGGAGCGGGGGAGGAACAAAAGGTGGGGGCCGCCCCCAGCCCTGATTTCAATCGGCAGGTTCTGGCAGAAACCGCAAATTCGCCCCCAAATTGAAACGCACCCGTCCGGTATGGGGGCAGTTGTGTGAATGTGAATCTTGTGTTAATCTTCTTACACTTCCACTTTTTACGACACTTCTACGCACCCCTGGTGAGAAGATGACCGTTCAAGCAAAACCTGTATATCGCCGCCTCAATGTATTGAAGTTTGAACTCACCAAACTGAGACACAGGCCCGATGTGCTGCTGTCGCTATTGTTTCTGATCGTCTTTTCCTTTCTTGTCATTGTGCCATTATTGCAGATTCTCAAGGGGTCATTAACGTATCAGCAAAGCGATCTGAGGATGGTGCGGGGATCGGTGCAAGGGCAACTCACAGCCTATCATTATTTGCGGGTTTTCACGGGAAGACTGGCGCAATCACTCTTTTTCAAACCATTCTGGCACAGCCTGATCGTGGGATTTGGCGTCACGTTCCTGGCGATGACCCTGGGCTCCTTATTCGCCTGGGTCATTGTGCGCACCGACATCCCCTTCAAACCTCTGTTCAGCGTGCTGATGGTGACGCCTTACATGATGCCTTCCTGGGTCATCGCCCTGGCATGGTTGACGGTTTTCAAAAATGAGCGCATCGCGGGCGCCCAGGGAATGTTTACAGCGATGACGGGCGTCTCGGCGCCTGACTGGCTCTCCTATGGCGTCGTTCCCATTATTATTTGTCTGGGATTGCACTACTATGCGTATTCTTTCCTTCTGGTTTCGGGCGCGTTGTGGACGGTGAACTCCGAGCTGGAAGAGGCGGCCGCCATCGCCGGATTGAACAAACGCAAAATTTTGCGCAAGATCACATTTCCCATCGTCATCCCCGCTCTGGGCTCTGCATTCGTGCTGACTTTCACGCGCAGCATGGGCACTTTTGGCACGCCAGCGTTGCTTGGATTGCCGGTGCGCTTCTTCACCATCCCCACCCAGATTTACGCCTCCATCAACACCCGAAATAATGGCGATGGCTATGTGCTGGCCCTGGTGCTGGTGGCGCTGGCAGGCGTGGCAATCTACATCAATAGCCGCGTCATTGGCAAGCGCCGCAGTTTTGTAACCATGCAGGGCAAGGGTTTTACAAGCAAACCTACGCGCCTGGGCGTCTGGCGCTATGGAATCGTCTCACTCATGTTTCTCTTCATTTTCATCGCCATCGTGCTGCCAGTCGTCATTCTGGCCTGGAGCACGCTCATGCGCATTCCGGGCGACTACTCGCTCTCAAATCTGACCTTGCACTACTGGATAGGTAAAAGCAATTTTCTGATGGCTAGCGGCGAGGAGGGCATTTTCCGAAATCCAGGCATTTGGTCGGGGGCATGGAACAGCATCCGCCTGGGGGTTTTCGCTGCGGTCATCAACGGCGTGCTGGGATTGCTTATTGGCTACACGGTGGTGCGAAACCGGGGGAGCAAACTGGCCAACTCTCTGGAAGTCATGTCCTTTGCGCCCTATGTCTTTCCGGGCATCGCCATGGGCGCCATCTATCTGGGCATGTTCGCCAAACCCTTCGGCCCGATTCCTGCACTTTACGGCACATTCGCCCTGCTGGTGCTCATTGTCGTCGTCAAGAACATGCCATTCTCCTCTCGGTCGGGCATCAGCGCCATGCTGCAAATCGATCCATCTCTGGAGGAATCGGCCAGGCTACAGGGGGCTTCCTGGTTAAAGCGCTTCCGCAAAATCATCTTTCCCCTGGCGGCAACCGGCTTCATCTCGGGCATGTTGCTCACTTTCATCACCGCCATGAGAGAACTCTCGCTGGTGATTCTCCTGGTCACGCCCGCCACCCGCGTGCTGACCACCATTATCTTTGCATATCAAGATCAAGACCAAATCCAACACGCCAATGGCGTAACGCTAATTCTTCTGTTCATAATCATCATTGCCAACATCCTGGTCAGCCGTTTTTACGGAACAAAAAGTCTATTCGGCCTGCGTAACACCTAATCATCTCACCCCCCAAAAATTCATGCAAGGAGGATTGCCATGAACCGCCGCACCTTTCATCTTACACTCCTGGCGCTGATTTTGCTGGCCAGCGTCCTAATCGTCGCCGCCTGCGCAACGCCGCAATCAAATGCCCCCGCGCCGGCCGAGCAGCAGCAAAGCCAGCCCGCTCAGGCTGAGGAATCCAAATATCCGCCCGAAATGGACGCCTGGCTGAAGGAAGCGAAGCTTGGGCCTTATGAGGAAACGCCCCAAAATTGGGATGAGATCGAAGCCAATGCCAAGGAGGAAGGGGAAGTCGTCGTCTATTCCGCCTCCTCCCGCATCGCCAAAGTCGCAGACGCATTCATGGCGAAATACCCTGAGATCAAGGTGACCTATTTCGATCTGGGCTCTGTGCAGACAGTCGAAAAGACGGTGTTGGAGCAGGATGCCGGGCTTTACAACGCGGACATCGTCACCACTGGCGGCTCGGGCCAGGTCATCCATGAATTGCTGGGCAACAATCGCATCGTCAATTTCGTGCCCGATACCGTCGCAGACGAGATTCCCGATGAATACAAATACCCCGTGCTGGTGCGCATCCTCGAAGGCATCGTCTTCCTTTACAACAAGGAGGCTTATGATCAGGAGCCCATTTCCAATATCTGGGAATTGACCACGCCCGAGTGGAAAGGCAAAGTCGTCATCAAAAACCCGCTGGCCTCTCTCTCCAACCTGATGGGCGTCTCCACCATCGTGCAACACGCCGATGAGATGGATAAAGCCTACCAGGACTTTGCGGGCAAACCGCTGGAATTGCACGATGGCGTGCCTGATGCCGGTTACGAATTCCTCTATCGCTTGCTGGATAACGATTTGATCATCCTCAAATCGGGCAGCAAGGTGGCCGAAGCTGCCGGCAAACCGGGGCAAACCAATCCCCCCATTGGCATCACTTCCTTCACTTACATCCGCTACAACGAATCGAAAGAGTTCGTCAATGATGTGATGAAGGACCTGAACCCCGTCCAGATCATCATCTACCCCACCTACACCGCCATCGCCCGGCAGGCGCCTCATCCCAACGCGGCCAAGTTGTTCACGGCCTTTCTGCTGGGTTCGCCTGACATCAATCCTGACACTGTGCTCGAGCCCCCCTACACCGAAGGGAAAGCGGCCGATCTGCTCTGGGGACTGGCGCCTTACTACGAACCCGGCTCCAAGAGCCCGCGCAATGACGTGCCTCTGCCCAAGGGCGGCGAAGCGTGGGATGATCTGGAAGGCTGGATGGTGGATCCGGACTTCATGTGGTTCGAAAGCCCCAAGGTCAAGGATTTCTGGACCCAGTACGCCGGCGAGTAAATTCGTCTGAGCTCAAGCGAATTGATCTCAATCACCCAGTGACAAACCTGGGGGTCGTCCGGAGAACAAACGCTCCGGGCGCCCCCCAACCCCATGCTCGTTTTTTTTCGGGAGGCTCTGTTGAGCAACATCGTTCTGAAAGGCATCTCCAAATCATTTTCCGGCTCGCCCGCGGTGCGCAGCCTGAACCTGGAAATCGAGGAAAGCCAATTCGTGACCCTCCTGGGGCCATCGGGCTGTGGCAAAACCACCACCCTGCGCCTCATCGCGGGCCTGGAAGACCCTGACGCGGGCGAGATTTTCATCGGGGGAAAACTGATCTTTTCACGCGAGAAAGGCGTCTTCATCCCGCCCGAGAAGCGGCAGTTAGGATTGATCTTCCAGAGCTACGCGTTGTGGCCGCACATGACCGTCTACAAAAATATCTCGCTGGGACTGGAAGAGCAAAAATTGCCCAAAGAGGAGATCGAACGGCGGGTGACCACGGTGCTGGAAAAGGTGCAGCTTACGCCCTACCGGGACCGTTATCCTTCGGAGCTTTCGGGCGGGCAGCAGCAACGGGTGGCCATCGCCCGCATGATCGCTTCGGAGCCAGATATTTTTCTCATGGACGAGCCGCTTTCCAATCTCGACGCCATGTTACGGGTGGATATGCGGGCCGAGCTCAAGCGCCTCCATTACGAATTGGGAGCTACGACAGTTTATGTCACCCACGATCAGGTGGAAGCATTGACGCTCTCCGACAAAATCGCGGTGATGATGGATGGCGAATTGCGACAATTTGGCTCGCCGCGAGAGATTTATCACTACCCTACCGATCTATTTGTGGCTCGTTTTGTCGGCTCTCCGCGCATCAACACGATTCCTGGCGCACTGGCGAGGCAAGAGGGAAAGCTGCTCTTTCGTAGCGCCTTTTTCGAGAAAGCGCTCCAGCGGACGTTCGATTTCGAGGGGAGAGATGTAATCGCCACCATCCGTCCCGAAGATATTGCATTCTCGACCACGCCTCAATCTGGCTGGCTGGAGATGCAGGTGTATTCGGTCTTGCCCGCGGGCTCCGAGACCATTATCACCGTGCGCAAAGATGACTTGCCCCTGACTATCAAAGCGCCCGGCTTTGCAGATGTAGAGATGAACGACCACATCTGGATAGATTTCGATATAGCCAGAATGAATTTTTACCATCCCCAAACCGAAAACCTGATCCCTGCCGCATGATCCAGGCCATCATCTTCGACATGGGCGGCGTTCTGGCGCACGAATCGTGGGGACGGGCGCGCCTGGCCGAGTTTGACGCCATGCTAGGGTGGGAGCCCGGTTCGCTGGTGCAAACGCTCTTTAGCGGGCCCGCATGGGAGGCCTACTCCACCGGCGAGATCTCTCCTGCTGAGTATTGGGCGCAAACAGGCGAGCCACTCGAAGGAAGCCTTCCCCAAGACTTCATTTTCTTCAAGGACAATTTTTGGGGCGCAGAGCTGGATCTGGCCACCGTCGCCCTGGCCCGCCGCCTGCGAGCGCGTTATCACATTGCATTGCTCTCCAACGCATCGCCTTTTCTCCCGGCGGGATTATTGAAAGAGCCTCATCTCGCGGGCCTGTTCGATCATGTGATTATCAGTGCGTATGTGGGGATGCGCAAACCTGACCCCGAGATATTCCACTACACCTCTCGCTTACTTAATCTTGCGCCCGGCACCTGCGTTCTCGTCGATGACAAGGCGCGCAACACATCGGCCGCAGAAGAACTGGGCATGAAAGCGGTGGTGCATGTGGGGGCGTTGGAGACGGAGCGAGCATTACGGGCATTGGGCGTAAACGTGTGAGGAGACCCATCCGGGCCGGGCCGGACACACAACAAAAGTGCAAAGGGATCGGTTAGGTAAAAGCTTTTGGCTCAACAGGAATTCAGGGGGTCCCCCGACCTCCGGGAGGTGGACGAGTAACTTTTGGCTTGGCCGGGCGGTTTTGTCCACCTCCCGGAGGTCTCAAAAGCAGTCAACCCCCTAAAATCCAAAAGAGCCAAGCTTTTTCATTCCGCACCGCGGGATGTGGCGGCGTCACTGCTGCGCTTCACGCCCGAGCCATTCCCCGAACGCCATCTCTCGCCCGAGCAGATCATCGCCCGCTACTACGAGATACGGGCCGCGGAAGCGCTTTACCCCGTCACGCGCGGGGTGCACGCGTCCGCATTATGCACGCCCGAGCGCGTCCCGCTCATGGCCGAGGATGTGGGGCGCCACAACACCCTGGACAAGCTGTGGGGCAAGGCCATGCTGGCGGGCGTGGAGACGAAGGGGCGGATCATCGTCACCACCGGGCCAGGGGCATGACCCTGGCCCGGGCCTGGGGCATGACCCTGGCGGGCTACATCCGCCGGGGCGGGTTCAGGGTGTACGCGGGGTGGAGAGATTGGAGGGTTGAGAGATTACGTCTCGCTGGCGACTGGCAGCAGGAAGAAAGCGGTTCTGTCCACACTGGATTGGCTGCCACGGGCCGGCGTGGTAGAATGTGAATGCGAACGTGTGACAAAGCTGACGTAATTCTATAGTTATGTGCTCGACAACTCGCCTACCTTGCTTATCGGATAAAAAGAAATTATGGAAGCAGCTAAACCAAACTCGTGGAAAACAAAACCAATGCCGGATCAGGTTGCCGAGCTGGACTATGATGCCGTGTTTACGCCAAAGGAATTTGAGCATATTGCCAGGGGATTGATCCCTGCGGGGATGGAGGACAGGTGGTTTATTTTTCTCGAAGGCTCCACGCTTAGTTTCCACCGTAGCTGGACGGGCCACTGCATTTACAAGGTCGAATTTGATTACAACGGACGGCAATACGTAGTCCGCAGCGCCACGGTAAACCGAAATCCGAAAGAATATCAGCAGATAGATAACGATTACGACGCACAATTGCTGAATTTTCTGATTCGAAACTTATTGCTTGGCGATAATACCCCTTTCCCGATTCCATCCAATCTACCCAACAATATCTCTGAAGAGCTGTACCAACACCACGTCTCAGGTGCGGCGCCTGAAAAAAGAAAAGTTGATAGCTGATACAGCAAAATCTACGTAAATCTTTCTATACAAACAGAGGATCATTCAACCATGTTCATCAAACACAGCGACGACGTTGAACCGCAGGAAGTGACAGCAGGCGAAGCCACCACCATCCAGGTGCTGATCTCGCCCGAGGAAGGCCCGCATTTCGCCATGCGCAAGTTCGTGATGCAGCCGGGCGGGGGCATGCCCAAACACACCAACGCGGTCGAGCACGAGCAGTATGTGCTGCGGGGCCGGGCCCTGGTGGGCCTGGGCGATGAGGAGATCGTGGCCCAGGCGGGTGACGTGCTGCTCATACCCGCCGGAATCCCCCACTGGTACGCCAACATCGGCGAGGGGCCCTACGAATTCCTGTGCATCGTGCCCAACCTACCCGATGAAATAGAAATCCTGGAAGATTAGAGGCTGTTTGGATAGAACGCAGATGACGCAGAAAAAACAGATTTTCGCAGATGCGAAAGATAAAATCAGCACCCTATCAATGGAATCCTTGCTCGCTGGGCAAGAAAATGTCTCACGCAAAGCCGCAGAGTCGCAACTGTCTCTTATACACATCTCCGAG
>WGCR01000539.1 GCA_015493675.1 Anaerolineae bacterium | reverse complement strand
GCTCCAGGGGGTTGATGAGGGTTTCCGCGGCCAGGCGCTCCCGCAGCGCTTTGGGCAGATTGGTCATCTGCGCAGGATCGGTGACCAGTTTCTTGTGCAGCCAGTCGTAGATCTGGTTGCCGCGATATTTTGGCTGCTCCCAGGCTTTCATCATTTCCTGGAGCTGCGGGCGGGTGAGGTCGAGGAGGAGGGTTTTGTCGGGCATAATGATGTTTATCGTTCAGCTTTGTCAATTGCTTTGAGCACTTGTTTGACAATTTTGGGATGCAAGATACGATTGCTGTGGAATGGTACAACAATGCGCACATCTTCTTTTCGATAAATTCGATGGCTTCCCTTGCTTCTCAATAGCCGAAATCCATTATCCAGCAATAGTTTTTCCGCCTGATAGGCGGTCAGACGAGGCAACTTAGGCAAGTTCCGCCTCCAGCGTCGTAGTTAGCACGGTGGTAGAAAGAACCTGCTGGATATCTTCTTCATCCAAGGTTTCCACATACAACTCAAAGGCTTCCTGGATATTTTTCAGCACTTCATCTAGTGTGTCACCCTGTGACTGACAGCCTTCGAGTTCGGGCACGTAGGCATAGTAGCCATTTTCATCTTTTTCGATGATGACTGTTGCTTTCAGTGTCATTGCAAACTACTCCTGATTTTCAATCGGATTCGGGTCGGAGAGGTAGGCGGTGAGCAGGCGCACTACGTTCTCCACGTCGTCCATGTCGATCATCTCCGCGGTGAGGTGGGGGTAGCGGCTGGGGATGGAGATGGCGCCTGTCATCACCCCGGCGCGACTGGCTTGCATGGCCGCGGCGTCGGTGGAGCCGAAGGGCAGCACCTCGAGCTGGTAGGGGATGTCGCGGGCCCGGGCCACGCGCTCCAGTGCCCGACGCACGCCGGGATGGCTGATCATGCCGGCGTCGGCCACCTTGATGGCCGCGCCCCCGCCCAGCTTGAGGGCGATGGGATGCCTGGGGTGGGGCGTGTCGCCAGTGGGGGCCACATCCACGGCCAGACCGATGTCGGGCTCTCGACCGAACGCGGCCACCCGCGCGCCCCGCACCCCCACTTCCTCCTGCACGGTGAAGGTGAAGATGACGTCGTGGGGGGAGCTTTCCAGACGCTTCATGGTCTCGATGAGCACGGCGCAGCCGATGCGGTCATCGAGGCCGCCGCCCAACAGCCGTTGGCCCAGGTCATCGAAGGGCCGCACGAAAGCGGCGATGTCGCCCACGCCCACGGTCAATTCTTCTTTGCTGCGAGCGCCTACATCGATGAACCATTGGCCCATGTCGGGGAGCTCCTTGCCCCCGATCTCGGCTGCCGCGCCGCCATCATGGCTGATGACGCCGGTGACGCCATTGGCGAAGCGGACGCGCGTTCCCAGCAAGGCTTTGTGCGGGATGCCGCCAATGCCTGAGAACCGCAGAAAGCCCGCATCCTCCACCTGGGTGATGATGAGCCCGATTTCGTCCATGTGCGCGGCCGCCATGATGCGGCGGCCCGAGCCCTCTCCCCGCTTCAGCGCGAAGAGATTGCCCATCGCGTCCACCTGAATGTCGTCGGCCAGGGGTTCCACGTGCTGGCGGATCAACGCCCGCACTTCATCCTCGAAGCCGGAGGGGCCATAGGTTTCGACCAGTTGTTTGATCAATGCTTTCATAGAGAGACTTGCTCCTTTGCGTAAAACAAAAGCCTTTTGATTCGCCGCGGATGACGCTGATTGTGCAGATTCTCGCGGATTTTTCTGATTTCATCAGCACCTATCCGTTCGATCCGCGTTATCAGCGGCGAATCTTACCTTTTTATCTTCGCACCCTGGTTGACTGACAAAAGTCAGCTTGGCGTCTAAACCTGCCGATTAAAATCAGGGCCACGGGCCTTTTGCCGCTCGTCGGCCTGCGCCGACGCTTGCAGATCCCGTTTTGACGAGAGAAACAGCGTCCCCGCAGGGGGACGGGCGGCGGAACGCCCGTGGAACCGAATTCATTCGGCAAATGAGGCGGCGCAGCGAGATTTGTCAGTCAATCTCTTTGCGCCTTTGCGTCTTTGCGTGAGACTATCTTTCATGCCAGGCCGTGCAGCGTCGCTTTCACCAGATCCACGCCATGCCAAAAATCAGCCAGATCGGCGATGGCGATGGGGCTGTGGATGTAGCGGGCCGGGGTGGAGATGATGGCCGCGGGCGTCCCCCAATAGCGGGCGAATCCCGCGGCGTCGGTTCCTCCCACGTTGGGGTGTTTGAACTGGTGGGGGATGTCGTTGGCCTCGGCCGTGCGCAAAATGTGTTGCAACAGCCAGGGCGGCGTAATGTGTGAGCGGTCGGTGGTGGTGATGGCCGGGCCGTGGCCCAGCCGCGTGGTGGGCGGCGTTTGCTCCTGGCCCCAGCGCCCGGGCAGGTCGGGGCAGAGGGTTCCTTCCAGGATGAGGGCGACGTCCGGTTTCAGGCGGGAGCCCGCGGCCAGCGCGCCCCGCAATCCGATCTCCTCCTGCACGGTGAAGACGCCCACCAGGTCGAAGGGGAAGGGCTCGCCGCTCAGCAGCTCGATGAGGGCCGCACAGCCCAGGCGATCGTCGAAGGCCTTGCCGCTGATGCGGCCCGAGCGGGGCGGGGGCGCGTTCGGGCCGGGCGCTTCGCCCGGGGCCAGAAATCGGAATGGGGTGCGGAAGACCGCGTACTGGCCCCGTTTGACCTTGCTCTTGGCCTCTTCGCCATCCTTTGCGCCGATGTCGATGACCAGATCTCGCAGTTTGGGGGGCCTGCGATATTCCTCGGGGTCGTCCACGAGGTGGGGCGGGCGTAGGGAGATGACGCCGGGCAGGCGATCCGGCCCCACCTGCACCGGTTTTCCCAGCACCGTACGGCGGTTGATCCCGCCGCTGGCGGCCACGTGCAGCAGCCCGTCGTCATCGATTTTGGTGATCATAAACGCGACTTCGTCCATGTGCGCGGCCAGGACGATCTGCCTGGATGAAGCGCCCGAGCCGCGTTTGATGGCGATGAGATTGCCCATGTTGTCGATGCTCAACTCATCCACCCGGGGGTGCACGGTCCGGGCGATGATGTCTCGCACCGCGGCCTCGTCGCCCGGGCCGCCCGGCGTTTCGCTGAGCCGCCGCAGCAGCTCAAGGGTGAGGATGCTCATTTTTCGGCCTCCTGAAAGTCGGGCAGGCGGTAGGCGAGATGGTCGAGGAAGGCGGCGTCGGCCTGGGCCAGGAAGGCAGTCAGCAAGCGGACTGTGCGGGTCACATCCTTCAGGTCCGCGACCTCCACCGCGGTGTGCATGTTGCGGATGGGGATGCTGACCAGGCCCGTGGGCGCGCCCCCGGCCGTCACCTGGATGCCCCAGGCGTCGGTGCCGGTGCGGCTGGGCTGCACATCCACCTGGTGGGGAATCTCCAGTTTTTCGGCCAGATCCAGCAGGGTTTGGGTGATGCGGGGATGCAGGTTGGGGCCCATGGCGATGGCCGGGCCGCCGCCCAGGGGGAAGGTGTCTTCCTCGGGCGCTCCCGGCTGCCGGGCGAAGGTTACATCCAGGGCGATGGCCAGATCGGGCCGCTGACCCCAGGTGGCGGTGCGGGCTCCCAGGCCGCTGAATTCCTCCTGCACGCTGGCCACGGCGATGACATCGCAGGGGTGATTTACCCGCTGCAAGGCGTCCAGCGCGGCCAGCATGGTGGTCACCAGCAGACGGTCATCCAGCGCTTTGGAGGCGACGCGGTCGCCCAGCAGCTCCTGGAAGGGGCCATCCAGCACGACCTGATCGCCCACCTGCACCAGCTGGGCCACCTGGCCCGCGGTCATGCCCAGGTCGATGACCATCTCCTCGAGTTCGGGCATGCGCTTGCGGTCTGCGGCGGTCATCAGATGTGGGGGCAGGTCGCCGATGACGCCGGGCAGGGGCTTTTTGCCCAGCACCGTCACTTGCGCCCCCACCAGGGTTCTGGGGTCGTAGCCGTTTTCGACAAAGCGCAAAAAAGCGCCGTCGATGGCGCTGACCGTCAGGTGGATTTCGTCGAGATGGGCCATGAGCATGACTTTGGGCCGGGGTTCCGGGCCGCTGCCCGGTTTGAGGCCCACCACATTGCCCACGGCGTCGATGCTCACTTCCTGGCACAGGGGCGTCATCAGCCGGGCGACCAGCTTCGCTGCTTCGCTTTCGCCGCCCGACGGCCCCCGGGCCTGGGTGAGTTGTTGCAGGATGGGTTTGATTTCCATAGGATAGTGGCTCTCTCTTGCGTCCCGGCGGATTCGCAATCCACCGAGGTGAGGGGGACGTCGCCGGATTGCGAATCCGGCTCGGAGCTTTGCTTTATTCGATCAACGCGGTGAGGTCGTCGATGATCCAGTCGGGGCGGGGATCGTAAGCTTGGGCCTGGGCGCGGCTGGCGATGCCCGTGAGCACGCAGATGGTCTTTAGTCCGGCCCGATGCCCGCCCAGGATGTCGGTCTCCAGGCGGTCGCCCAACATCACGGTCTCCTCGGGCGCTGCGCCCAGGATATCGAGGGCCTGGCGGAAGATGCCGGTCTCGGGCTTGCCGATGATGAGGGGCTTTTGCTCGGTGGCGGCCTCCAGAAAGGCCATGATAGCGCCCGCTCCGGGCGTGATGCCTCGCTCGGAGGGGAAGGTGGGGTCGGGGTTGGTCTGCACCCAGGTCGCGCCGGCCCGAATGGCCAGCGTGGCCTCGGCCATGCGGGCGTAGGTGGCGTCGGTGTCCATGGCGGAGATGACCAGCGTCACGTCCTCGGCCCGATCCACCAGCTCATACCCGGCCTCTTGCACGGCTCGGCGGATGCCGTTGCCGCCGATGACGATGACCCGGCGGGGCGGTGGATAGTTCTTCTCGACATAACGAGCGGTAGCCAGGGCCGAGGTGAAGATGTCCTCCTCGGTCACGTGGATGTTCATCTCGGCCAGGCGCTGGACGTATTCGGCGGGCGTGCGGGTGGCGTTGTTGGTGAGGAAGAGGAAGGGCGTGCCGGTCTCTTGCAGGGTGGTGATGAATTCGGTGGCCGCAGGCAGCGGGCGCTTGCCGTGGTAGAGCACGCCGTCCATATCGATGAGCCAGGCTTTCAGGTCGTTGAAGGGTGGTTTGAGCATGGTGGATTGCCTTTTTGACTTTGATCGTAACTGCTGACGAAGCCCTGTTCACTCGACACGGATACGAGCCAACACGGATAGAATTCTTTGAACGACTTAGCGTCTTCGCTTCCGTAGTGTCTTCGTAGCAAAAGAGAGCGATTGGGGTCAACTATCTTGGCAGTTACCTTTGTTCATCGATCTTCAATCATCAGCTTCCGCCAGGTCGGATTCGACATCCCGGGCCGCGGTGGCGATGGCCCAGGCCACGACGAACCAACTGACGCCGCCGATGAGCAGGGCCATGAGGATGCTGAGGGGATTCAGCGGCACTGCGCCTTTGATGACGCCGATGATGACCAGGATGATGGCGATGGCCGCGGCGCCCAGGCCGATCTTGACCGGGCCGGAGAGGCGTTGGAGTTTAGACATTTTGATATTGGATAGTGGATATTTGGTATTGGAGATGGGGGTGCCTTGTAGATAGAACGCAGATGCCGCAGAAAAAACCGATACAAGCAGATGAAAAGGATGGATGTCTCACGCAAAGGCGTGAAGAAAGATGAAACTTGCGCCGATCACTGCTCACTGCTCACTGAACACCGAACACTGCTTACTCTCAGACCGGCCTGAGCTCGGGCGGCACGCCCTTGCCCGCGGGCTGGATGTCTTGAATCATCAGTTGCAGGGAGCGGCGGTCTTTCCACACGTTTTCGTTGAGATACGCGGCCACGTCGATGCGCATGGGCAGGGGCTCGGCGCGGATGCCTTGGCCGAAGGCGATGGCGTCGAAGGTGACCATGCCATCGGTCAAGCGAAGCTTGAGGTGTTTGCCCTCGGCGCCCACCAGATATTGGCCCTTGACCAGCAGGTTGGGGATGGCCAGCACGGGCGTGGGGTTGGCCGCGCCCGTGGGCTCCAGCTCTTGCAGCTTGGCCAGCAGCGCGTAATCCAGCGCCCGCAGCGGCGTGATGGCGTCGATGGCCAGGGTTTTGACCATGTCCTCGGGCGTGAGCTGCTCTTTGGCGATCTCGTTCAGGCAGCGCCGCAGTTTGGGGAGATTTTCCAGAGGCGCGGTGAAGCCCGCGGCCGCAGCGTGTCCGCCATAGCGGATCAGCAGGTCGGAGCATTGATCCAGGGCGTGGGTGATGTGGAACTGGGGGATGCTGCGGGCGGAGCCCCGGGCCTCGGAGCCATCGAGATGCGCCACCAGGGCCGGGCGGAAGTAGTAT
>WGCR01000538.1 GCA_015493675.1 Anaerolineae bacterium | reverse complement strand
AATTTTTCCCTTCGTGTCTTCGAAAAACTTCGAGCCTTGGTGGCTTCTTGAGGCTTAAAGTCGCGTACGTTGGTAGTTACCTATTTTAAATCAATCTAAGGAGATTTATCGTGAAAACCGCAGAGACATTGAGCTGGATCATCGCTCTGCTCGGATTCTGGGAGATTGTGGCTCCCTTCATCTTTGGCATGACCGCGACAACTGCATTTCTGTGGGATGCTATCATTGTCGGCCTGGCCCTGTTAGTTTTCGGCGCGTGGGCGGCCCTCTCCACTGACAAAAACACCATCAAATATCTGAACTGGATCAACACAGTTTTAGGTCTGTGGCTGATCATTGCCCCTTTTGTGTTGAACTACAGCAGCGAAGCCGTCGCTATGTGGAACGATCTCATCACCGGTCTGGCAACGCTTACGCTGGGGACCTGGGCAGCCCAGGAGGTTGACTCGATTGACTCTCTGAAAGAGTAACCCAAGGCATTCAGTCTCCCTACAATCGAATGTTTTGGCTCAACAGGAATTCAGGGGGTCTCCCGACCTCCGGGAGGTGGACGAGTAACTTTTGGCTTGGCCGGGCGGTTTTTGTCCACCTCCCGGAGGTCACGAAAAACAGTCAACTCCCTGAAATCCAGAAGAGCCAATGTTTTTGCGGCAATGCCTCACCGTGCGAGAAGGCATTGCCGCATTTTTGAATCAAGAGATAATGCCTAACTGTTTCCCCACTTTAGCAAAAGTTTCCAAAACATAATCCAATTGCTCATCAGTGTGGGTGGCCATATAACTGGTGCGCAGTAATTGTCGTCCGGGGGCGGTAGCGGGTGAAACAATGGCATTCACGTAAACGCCGTTCTCCAACAGCATCTTCCATGTCAAGAAAGTGAGCATATCATCTCCGATGATGATCGGCACAACAGGCGTCTGGGAAAGGCCGGTATCAAATCCCAGTGTTTGGAGTTCCCGGCGCATACGGACGCCGATCTGATTGATGCGTTCGATGCGCTCAGGTTCATCTTTCATCACTTGCAGGGCCGCCCGAACTGCTGCAGCATTGGCAGGGGGAATGCTGGCGCTGAAGATCAGCGTTCGGGCGTGATGCTGGATATATTCAATCACCTGACTATCGCCAGCAATGAAACCTCCTAATGAGGCAAATGATTTGCTGAAGGTTCCCATAATCAAGTCCACGTCATCGGCCATACCAAAATGAGCTGCTGTGCCGCGCCCCCCGCCCAACACGCCCACAGAATGGGCGTCATCCACCATAAGGCGAGCGCCATATTCCCTGCAAATCGGAACCAATTCGGGCAACGGTGCGATATCTCCCTCCATACTGTAAACGCCATCAACGACTACCAACTTACCACTATCTTCGGGCAGATGAGAGAGCACCCGTTCGAGATCGGCGATGTCATTGTGCCGAAAGCGTTTGGTCTGGCCCCGGGCCAAAAACGCGCCATCGATGATGCTGGCGTGATCGAACTTATCGAGGATGGCGTAATCGCCTTTATCCACCAACCCGCTAATCGTGCCCAGATTGACCTGCATGCCCGTGGAAAACACCAGCGCCGCTTCTTTGCCCACCCACGTCGCGAGCTCCCGCTCCAGCTTCTGATGCAGCTCCAGATTGCCGTTGAGAAATCGGGAGCCGGTGCAACTTGTGCCGTATTCCCTGATTGCGGCGATGGCCGCCTCCTGCACCTTGGGATGGGTCGTTAGCCCCAGATAATTATTTGAACCACACATAATCAGCCGCTTACCCTGATAGATGGCCTCAGCGCCCTCATTGCCACTCATAGCCAGGAAATAGGGATAAATGCCCGACTGCTTGGCTTCCCGGACAATCGTAAAATGCTCAGCCTTCTCAAAAATATCTTTCATGGTATGACTCCTTTGCGAGAAAAAACACTTGGGACGGCGAACTCTATTTGGTGGCGATGGAAGGGAGAATGGTTTATTCCCCCAACATGTAGCCTTGACCCCGCACTGTGCGGATGTAGCGGGGATGGGCGGGATCATCTT
>WGCR01000537.1 GCA_015493675.1 Anaerolineae bacterium | reverse complement strand
TTCCAATTGTGGCCAGAAAATCATGGCCATCCCCAGCAATGTGATAAAAAAGGCAAAGGGCAGCGCCCCTGCGCCCAGCAGCGTATGCAGAAAATGCCTGCCCGAGGGATCGGTGAACAATTCATAGAGTGCGGCGATGCCGAAGATCGCCAAAATCGCTCCTAAAATCGCGATTTGATGACGTCGGGCCGCGGCGCGTTTTTTTCCGGACATAATGGGGGACGTGGGGGAGTGTGGGAATCAGATGATGGCCGGGGCGTCGAACAGTGGGGGAAAGGACCGACGCCGCATCATCGGAATGGCTATGGTTTTAGTTGCGCAACGCCTTCCTGGGCGGACGCTGCGGCAATGGCGTCTATCGGTTCTGCGCCCGAGGCCTCCGACTCCATCTCTGCCAGGGTGCGGGCGACTTCGGCGATGGCAGTGCGCTGCTTGCGATACAGATCGGATTCGCTGATTGCCAGCTTTTGGGCCACTTCACGCACTTTCTTGCCCTGAAGATACTTCAAATCGAGGATATTGTAAAGTAGCCACTCCGAGGTGGTCATCTGTCGCTCTCCCGGCGGGCGTTGATGCTCGATGGCTTCCTGCAAGATCGCCCGCAGCGCCCGTGTCGGCGAATTCTCATAGCTTGCCAATTGCTGATGCACAACTTCCATATTCAGGAGCGGACTGCGGCTTAGTTTGGGCCCGCCCCAAAAATGCGTCAGCGCCCCCCGCACCCATTCATAAAATTCCGGCTGCTGGATCAAGGCGTTGGTCGGTTCGGCGCCCTCTGGCCGGATCACATAGGGGACCGCCCCGCGTAACGCCTGCATCACCTCCATCTCCGGCATGATGGGCCGCAGCGCCTCGAAGACGTCCATTTGCAACCGTCGGTCCTCGACGGCGATCTCCGCCCGCCGCAGCAGATGCTCGATCACCATCGCTGTCTCTTCGTCCATCTCGGCCAACATGGGACAAGCGGTGTGCAGCGCCAGAATTCCCATATTCTCATCGGTATGGCGGTTGACCAGACAGCGGATGACATAGCCATTCACCTTGACGAAGCCATTTTTCGGTTCGGCGATGGTCAGCAGTTGCTGGGTTTCGGGCAGGGAGAGCACGCGCCGGGCCTCTGCGTCATCCCCCACCACGGCTTCCAGCCGAACTTCGCTCTGGCCGGGCAGCGCCACAAAGCCCTGATCCACATCGCAGACATTACACAGCGTCACCAGCACGTTTTCCAGAAATTGACTGAGATCGCCGCTGGTCATCAGGCGCGTTTCCAGGGTGCGCAGCCATGCCACTTCCTCCATCTCGTTGCGATAGAGAAAGTGATCGATCCACGGCTGAGCCAGATACAGGATGATCTGGGCCAGGACGATGGTGATGACCACAAAGAAGGTCAGCGCGGTGTCGGGCGGCAGGCCCAGAATCGCTTCCACTTTGGGCACTGTGAAGATCAGCGCCACCACGATGGAGGCCACCACCGGTCCGCGCAGGATGAAGTAGAGCAACTGGCGTTTGACCACCCGGTCGGGGGCAAAGACGCCGTAATAGGCCACGCTGTAGGCCATCGCCACCAGCATGACGCCCACGGCCACGTTGGCGATGCTGGCCAGAATCAACACCATCTCGGGCCGGGCCCGTCCTGCGCTGGAAGCCAGAATAAGATAAGGAAAGACGCCCACGGCCGGGGCCACGAAGCTCCACAGCAGGTAGGTGAGGCGGCGACGGGCGGTGTGAGTGCGCACATGCGACCGGGCCAGGAGCAGGTTCCATCCCCCCGATAAGGTGGCGATGATGAAATAGAGCGTGAACAGAGGGAAAAGCGGGCCGGGCCGTAGATTGGAAACCGGCATCTCCCCGGAAGGCGATTGCACCAGGATGTTTGTAAACAGGGCGAGGAGTGCAAACGCCAGACTGACGGTGTAGGCGCCGCGAATGATCCAACGCCAGCGGAAACGATCGGGCCGCAGCCAAACGGCCAACAGCACCGAACGGCTGAAGTGCAAATACGCAGCCGGCACCAGGGCGATGCCCAGCCACTGGAAGCGCAGCCAACTCTCCGCCCAAACCACCTGAGGCAGCACCACGTCGCCCGAATAAACGATGACGACGCCCAGCAGCAGCGCAGCAAAAGCGCGTCCCACCTTGCTGTGCAGGTTGAAAGTGAGGACGTAAACGAAAAGCGAGAAGCTGAGAATCAGGATGGCGGCGGAGAATATCTGGTTGCCGATCTCGAGAACACTCAGCCAGGACGGAAGCTCGGACATAGTGGTAATCATTGTGGCTCAACTGGATTTCAGGGGGCACTGGCTTCACCAGACCCGCCGGATTGCGAATCCGGCTGGATGCAGAGAGCTCTCAGGGCGGATTCGCAATCCGCCCGGCATCTCACCCCCTGAAATCCAAAAGAGCCTTTTCGACTTCTTCAGTTTGACTTCTGACCCCCCATGCTCTATCTTCTCCTCTTCATCCCGCTGGCCCTGCTGCTGGTCGCCTTCCAGTCCACCATCCTGAATCAAATGACCCTGGCTGGCGGGCATCTGGATATCATCATCATCTTCCTGGCGATGCTCACCCTGTATGGCAGATATGAACTGGCTCTGCTGGCGGTCGCTATCATCGCCCCCCTGGTCGACGCCTTGTCGGGCATGCCGCTGGGCGTTTCCGTCATCCCCATGCTCAGTGTCATCCTGCTGGCGCATTGGGGCGGCAAGACCATCTTTGGCGCCCGTTTGGGGTGGCCCGTCCTGGTCATCTTTCTGGGCTCCCTGCTGGCGGGCCTCATCATCGTGGCCGAGCTGGCATTGTTGGGATGGGATATGCCCTGGAACGATCTGATCCTGCGCACCCTGGTCCCCTCCGCCTTTTTGAATGGGATGGCAGCCCTGGCCATCTACCTTCCGATCATTATCTTCAACGAACGCAGAGATTTGCACTGAAATGACATCCCCACACGCCACCACATCCCGCTTGTGGACACTCCGCGTCATCACGGTGATCATCTTTGCAATCCTCATCGGCCAATTGGCGCGTCTGCAATTTCTGCAGGGGCTGGGATTCCAGAAAGAAGCAGTCGTCAACCGCATTCGCGTTGTGCGGGACAAAGCGCCACGCGGCGTTATTTATGATCAGGACGGGCGTATTCTGGCCCGTAACACCGCGGCCTACGCCATCACCATCATCCCCGCAGAATTGCCTGACGATCCAGATTATGATATTTCGCAGAAAAAACGCCGGGCGCTTTATCAGGCCATTTATGACATCATCCATGAAAAACTTGCAGCCAACGCCACCCCCGTCGCCGAACCCTCGCCCACGCCCGATCCCAAAAAAATCCAGCTCATCCTCGATGTCAGCCAGCCGCCTGAACCCACG
>WGCR01000536.1 GCA_015493675.1 Anaerolineae bacterium | reverse complement strand
GACACGGAGGACACGGAGAAAATAGTGGTAGTTCACAGAGGAATTCCTCTCCAAATCTCACCTTTTTCTTCCTCCGTGCGCTCTGTGCCTCCGTGTTGAAGGTTTTTTCAGTACAGCCATTACTCTTCGTTCGTCAATCTTTCCACTAATACGCGTGGCCGCGGCCGCCCAGACGCTTGACGTGCTCGGGGTCGTAGGCGTCGCCGAACTTGGTCTTGGGCATGGTCGCCTTTTTGGCCATCAGCTCCTCGTATTCGTCGTCGTCCACCATGGCCACGATGCGGGCGATGCTGGATTCGCCATCCACGAAGCGCCAGGGGAAGCAGGCCACCTGGGTGCGGCGGTTGACCAGCAAATCGATGTCGCCGCCGATGCACTCGGCGTGAATGATGCCCTTGGGGAACATCCAGATGTGCATCATCTGGTACATGTCGGGGGTGAAGTATTCGGCCAGGGGCTTGCCGTACTTCTCCCGGAAATGCTCGTCGGCCTGACGGGCCTGTTCGGGCATCCAGTCGCGGATTTTGGTGTTCATGGGATGATCGGCGCTGCCGCAGTCCACGCCCACCCACTTGATCTTCTTCTCCACCAGCCACTCGGCAAAGCGGGCGTCCGGGCCCGGGTGCATGACCATGTAGCGCACTTCGTTGCCATAAGGCTGGTCCCAGCCGAAATGATGATAGCCGGTGTGGATGATGAGGATGTCGCCCTCCTTCACCTCCACCCGCTCCTCGATCATCTCGGGCGTGTACACGTCATAGTCGCCGCACACATCGCTGAGGTCCACAATCGCGGCCTCTCCGGCCAGAAAATCGAAGTCCAGGCTGGCGATGTCCTTGCCCGGGGTGTAGAAGTGGATTTCGCCATCCAGGTGCGTGCCCACGTGATTGCTGTGGGTGACCACCTGGCCGTTGGCGCCATTGGGGGCCAGGCGCTTGAAGTACTTGACCTGCAAAGGCTCATAGGTGGGCCAGGCGGGCGTGCCAATGCCAAAGGGAATGGTGAGATCGATGAATTTCATAGCTGACTCCTTTGTCTTGAGATGGCATGATGTCATGCCCGAATGGGATTGATTGGGCCTATTCTAGCACCGGGACCGTCAAACGTAAAACGTCGGGAGTCATGCCACAGGTGAGACATTGAAAGCTGGAGTCGCCAACGGGCGTCATGCGATGGAAGTAAACGTAAAACGTCAAGCGCGACTACTTCGGCGAGCGTTCTCACGCCTGGGAAGGAAGCAAGCATCAATCAAATCTTCAACTCCGATAGATCGTCATTCACCCATTCCAGGTCGAATTCTTCGGGATCGAAATCATCGCCAATCCATTCCACATACATTTCATGCTCCGGGTGAGAGGAGTCTTTGAGCGCGGCAAGCATCTCTTCATAACCCCAGACGCCGCCCACGTCTTCGGGCGGACAGGCCCGCTTGCCCTTGATGCAGCGAGGATAACGCGCACCGGGCTCGGGCGGAATGATTTTCTCCACCAGAATCACATGCTGCCAACTGTCGCCAAAGTCGTATTCGTAGACGAACCGGGCCTTCTCGAAAGGGATGAGCTCACAGAGCTTGAATTTCCGCTCGTCCACCACCTGCTCGAAGTCGAAGGGGGAAGGCTCGCTGTAATACTCCCCGCCGATGATGAATTGATGCAAGTGGCTGTTGGTCCACCCCATTGCCATCTGGATGATCCAGTGCAATTGGTAGAGCGTGGCCCGGCCCGGAACCAGCACCCGCCGCCAAATGGGCGGTTTGCTGCCCCGCAGGGTGATCTTCAGTTGATAAATCTGGTTGCAAAGGTCGTTTTTTCGTGCAGACATGGGGAGCCTCCTGAAAAAGAAAGTGGGTGAGTCGCTCTCGTCGGGGCGCGGCTCATCGGGGACGATAATGCCAGCAGAACGCGGCCGCAGGACAGAAGTCGGGGCAGCCGTTTTTGGGCGTTTGAGGAGAAAAGCGCCCGGCCCGAGCGCCTTCCACCGCGTCCCAGGCGTGGGACAGCGCCGTCGACGTCGCTTCCTCCACGCCGAATTTGCTCAACCGCAGCCTGCTGGCCTCGGCTTTGGTCACGCTCCAATAGAAGCCATCCACCGGATGACCATGCTCCAGGGCCCGGGCCGCGGCCAGAGCGTAGATGGGCAGTTGCAGATGTTCACCCTCCGCCAGCGAGCGATCGTTGTAGCCGCTCACGCCGCCGCGCTTGTAATCGATGATGCGCATATTGCCCCGCCCGTCGCCATCCACCCGATCGATGATGCCGCGCAGGCGCAGCGCGTCGCCCGCGCGCGCATCATGCGCGACCACCAGCGCGGGCCTGCCCTCGATGCCGAACGCAGCCTCGAAGGCCCGGGGCCGCCATCCCTGGTTTTCGGCTGCCAGCGCGGCCAGCGTGCGGCGCATGGTCTCCTTGATCTGCTCCCGGGTCTGGGGCCACCAGGCCGTGGGCCGAAAACCATATTTGTCGGGCGCTTCCGCCAGCAGATCATCCGCCATTCCCTCCCAAATTGCGATGAGCGCATCCGCGTCGTCAGCCACATCGGCCCCGCGATAAAACACCTCTTCCAGGGCGCGATGATAGATAAGCCCCAACTGCTGATTGTCCAGCCCCAGCGCGGGCTCGGGCCGCTCCTGCAGGTGCAGCACCGAATCGGCAAAGAACCGATAGGGGCATTGATGATAAGTCTCCAGCCGTCCTGCCGACCAGGTGTGATCGGGCCCGAAACGACGGGGAAAAACAAGACGCAAGCCCGAGAGATCCCCGTCGTACCGATCGCCGCGGTGGCGACGCCTGCCCTCAATCACAGAACGCCCGTGCTCCCAAAACGCCAGACGTTCCCCCGCCGCAGCTTCCATCGCCGGCCGCACAGGCGCGGGGGCATAAGCGGCCAGCGCCAGCATCAGCTCAGGCTTCGAGGCCACCTGCGATCCCGCCAGCAGGGTCTCATGCCGTTTCTTCAGCGGCTTCACGCCCGCAGCGTCCACCAGCGCCCGCCAATAGGGAGACGCCTGCCACTCAGCGCCGCCCCGGGCCAACCGCGGCCGGGTCAGCAACATCTGCGATTCGGCCCGATTCATGGCCACATAAAACAGCGCCGCCTCCTGGCTGCGGGGAGATGGCTCCACCGCCAGGCCCGCCCGTCGCATCTCCTCCCGCTCCTGACCCCGCAAAAAGGTGTCCTCTCGCAACACCGCCGGGAAAGACCCCTCGGCCAGGCCCAACAGCGCCACGGCCTGAAAACGCAGCCCCGCGGCCTCCTCTACCCGCAGCGCCTGCACCGCCCCGCGGGAGGATTCGAAGGAGGGCGCATAGCGGGCGGCCTCCAGTGCGCCCGCCAGATCTGTCAGGAAGTCGGAAAAAGTGGTTGCAGCCAGATGCAGCGCTTCGGCCGCCCACACCACGCCTCGCAGAACCTCCTTCAACGCCACCAGGGCGGCGATATCCCGGTTCTTCAGGGGCTCATTTTCGACGCTGCGGATGCGAGAGGCCAGGTTCAGAGAAAAAGTCGCGGGCGCTGCTTCCTCCTCCCCGTCAGCATCCTCTCTTTGCTCCGCGCCGATGAGGTCTTCCAGCCAGCGCACAAACGTCTTGGCGGGATGCTTACCCTGGGGCGGCGTGACGGCCGCCCGAAACAGCGCCCACTTGCGCCGCAGATCCTCGACCTCAGCCAGGCCCGGAGGCGATGGCGCAGGCTCCTCCCCCTCCTCGATCAGCGCGTCCTTATCCAGTTCGAGTTGACGCAGGCGTCGGGAGAAGGCGTCCTCCCATTGCTCTGCGCCAGCTGTCACCCTCATCCACCGCCCCAGCCGATCCAGCGCGTCCGCGTCCCGCGGCTCGATGCGCACCGCCTCCTGGGGCCAGAACCAATCGAAATAAGGCGATCGCCAGGCTCGAACCGTGGAGCGGAAGGGAAACCGGGCGTCGGGCGATTCGGAGCCGGGTTCAACCGCGGCCAGGTTCAGCAGGGAGATGAAGGCATCCACGGCCGGATTGCCGCGCAGGGGAAATCCCCCCGAAATCTGCACGGGCAGGCCAAATTCGTCTGCGGTTTGCCGGAGAACATCGCGATAGGGGCCGATATCCCGGGCCAGCAGCGCCACTTGCGCCGGTTTCAACCCGTCCAGAACAAGGCGCTCCTTGAGCCAGCGCAGGGCCACACGCGCCTCGTTGGCCGTATCGGGCGCGGCCAGGAAAG
>WGCR01000535.1 GCA_015493675.1 Anaerolineae bacterium | reverse complement strand
TTTTTACTTCAATGAAAGCACGGGAACGATTGCTTTTGCGCTCATCGAACAACGACAGCGGATTTGGGGAATTGATTTCGATAATCGCCGGGGCTGGCATTATCATCCGATGCAGGAAGCGCATCGTCATGTTGCCATTTCAGCATTGTCGGTGAAGGAGATCATCGATCAACTGCGACGTGACTGGTTGGGCCGCAACGGCTGAGGGGTTTTAGATGATGCCGGGGACAAGGTGAAGCTGGCGCACAGGCCGCGATCCTGGCCCGGGGCCGGGCTTTGCAACTCCAGACGGCTGTGGTGATGTTGCAAAATCTCGGCTGCCAGGGCCAGGCCCAGCCCGCTGCCCTCGCTTTGTTCGGGATGCACCCGGTAGAAGCGTTCTGTGACCAGGGGCAGATGGTCGGGCGGGATGCCGGGGCCGGTGTCGCACAATGAAAATCGCACGCCCGCGGATGTCCGTTCCAGTTGCAAGCGCGCCTCATCTCCCGGCCGGCAGAATTTGAGCGCGTTGTCCAGCAGATTGTGCATGGCCCGCCGCAGCCAGGTGGCGTCCCCCAGAACCAGAGGCAGGTCTTCCTCCGCTGTCAGGCTCAGGGCCACACCTTTGTCCTGGAACGCGGGCGTCATCTCAGCGGCCACCTCTCCCGCCAGCGCGGCCAGGTCCAGGGGACGCAAGGTCAGTCGCTCGCGAGTCTCCAACTGGCCCAGGTCGAACATATCGGCCACCAGCGCGCGCAGGTGCCGGGCCTCGGCCGCGGCCATATCCAGGGCCTGACGGGCCGTCTCCTGGGGCAGATGCCCCTCCCGCAGCAGGTTGAGGTTGGTGAGGATGATGGAAAGGGGCGTGCGCAGTTCGTGGGAGAGTTCCTTGAGCAGGAAATCCACCAGCCGCCCCCGCTGCGCAGCCAGGCTCACATCCTGCAAGAAAACCCAGACCTCATCCGGGCCGGGATGGATGCGCCAATGCAGGGTGCGACCATCGGGCAGGGCCACGGTGCGCTGCACCAGGCGGTCTTGAGACAGGGCCTGGGCCATATCCTCCCGCAGGGTCTCATCCCAGCCCACGTCCTCGGGCAGTTGCGCTGCATCCTCAGGCAGATGCAGCCAGGCCCGGGCCAGCTCATTGGCCGCCAGCAAGCGCGCGTCCGCGGCCAGGCGCATCATGCCCACGGGCGCGTGATCCCAGGCCGCGCGGTCGAGCTGGCGGCCGCGCCGGCGCTGACGATGGCGCTGCAACCACGCACCCGCGGCCGCGGCCAGCATCAGCAGGGCCAGCAGCAAGGTGAGGGCCAGACGGAGGTCGAGGGTGAACATGATCTCGCGTAGGATACACCATGCCCGTGGTTTCTGAAAGTCATGTTCTTGCGATGGACGCCCATCGAGCGCCGGGAGTAAGTCGCGTGCGGGTGCAAAATTCGGATTCAAGTCCAGCGCCCGTTCCAACGCGGCTTTCGCCTCCTGTTCTCTTCCCAACCCCATCAACGCCCGAGCCCGCCAGTAATACAACTCCTCCACGTCTTGGGTGGTGGCCAGGGTGGCGTCGACCAGGGCCAGGGCTTCTTCGTATCTTCCCACCGCCACGTACGCTTCGAAGGGCCCGAACTGATACCACAACATGCGCCAGGGCAGGCCCAATTGCCGGGCGTGGATCGAGCAAGGGCGGGTAACCTGGCGGGCCCGGCCCTACGACAGCATGGACGTTTACGCCGCGGATATGGTCTTCGCGGCCACGGACGACAAAGCCCTCAATGAACGCATCACTGCGGACGCTGCGGACGCGGGGGCATGGTGCAATGTCGCCGACGATCCCCACCTGGGCGATTTTCACGTCCCCGCGGTGCACCGCACGCAGGGCCTGGTGGTGGGCGTGGGCACCGAGGGCAAAGCGCCCGCGCGGGCCTCGGCCATCCGCGACCGTATCGCCCGCTGGCTGGCATCTTCATAGACGCTTCTCAATGAAAAATATCTCACGCAAAGGCGCAGAGTCGCAAAGTAAACAAGTATGGATTCGCCGCTGATAACGTGGATCAGACGGATGAGCGCGGATGAAATCAGAAAAATCTGCGGAAA
>WGCR01000534.1 GCA_015493675.1 Anaerolineae bacterium | reverse complement strand
TCGTGCAGCAGCGTCTCTTCCTGCGCTTCCAGCGCTTCGGTGCGAGTTTCGCTGTCTGCGAGCAGCGCCAATTCGGCCCGGGCTTGCTCGCCAAAGGCCAGCACTTCGGCGATGGTGTCGCCATATTTGCGCTTGAGCTGAAAAATGAGATTAAGACGGTCTTCCACCTCGGACAGGCGATGGGGATCGAATTCCAGACTGGCACCATAGTCGCCGATCTCCCGGGCCAGCTCGCTGACGCCCTCGAACAGGGTCTCGGCTTGTGCGGCCAGCGGCGATAGATCGGCATCCAGACGGGCCAGCTTTTGCAGATGGGTGATGGCTGCTCCCAGCACATCCAGCGCCGAGGGGCGCTCCACATCTCCCTCCGAGAGCAGCGCTTCCAGCGCCGCAGCCTCAGTCATCAGCGCCTCGGCGTTGGCCAGACGCCGGCGTTCGCTTTCCAGCGTTTTCTCTTCGTCGGGCGCCAGGCCCGCTTCATCGATCTCCTGCACCTGATAAGCCAGCAAATCCAGGCGTCGGGCCAGCTCGCGAGCATTTTGTCGCAATCGCGTCAGTTCTGTCCGCACGCCGCGCAGATCCGCCACCTTTTCGGCCAGCGCTTGCCGCTGCGAATCCAGACCCGCATAGTCATCCAGCAGGCGGATGTGGGTGCGGGTAGACAGAAGCGAGAGATGTTGGCCCTGGCCGTGGATATCCACCAGCCTGTCGCCCAATTCGGCCAGCAGGGCCTGGGCCACAGCCCGGCCATTGATGCGGGCCACGCTTCGTCCGCCGCGGCGCACTTCCCGGGCAAGAATGACCTGCTCCGCCTGGTCGTCCAGCTCGTGCGCTTGTAGCCAGCTTTGCACCCGTGTCGCGTGGTCGCCCGTGAGATCGAAAATTCCCTCCACCCGGGCGACGCGCTCTCCCGCCCGCACCATCTCCTGATTGCTCTTGCCGCCCAGCAGCAGCTCGATGGCGTCGATGATGATGGATTTTCCGGCCCCGGTTTCCCCGGTCAGCACATTGAATCCAGGATGAAAAACCAGTTGCAGGTCTTCGATGATAGCAAAGTTGCTGACGTGTAGTTCGGCTAACATGAGGCGATGAGCGGCTGTCAGATGAGAGGTGCGGGGCTGCGTCCAACGATCTCTAGAACTTCAAGCGGGCATACAAGGCGCTGGCGGCGAGGATGATGAGCAGGGCTGCCATGCCGATGCTGAACAGGGACCAGAAAAAGAGTCCGGAAGGAATGGCGATGATGAAAACGCCGACCAGAAAGGCGATGTCGCCGATGATGGGGAAATTGCGGGCCCGGCGTTTTCCCATGGCCCGGCGCACCAGCTCGGCTACGCCGCCGCCCAGGGCAGGCCCCAGAAAGAAGGACGCCAGAAACCCGAAAAAGAGGAATTGTCCCAGGATGAGGATGGTGAGATAGGTGGCAAGGCCGACCAGCAGCCCGCCTGCCAAGGCCATGACTGCGCCCTTCACCACATCGCCGGAGCCGGCGGTATAGAATTTATCCTGCAATTCGCGCACACAATCAGGACAGCGGTAGCCCACGGGCGTGCGGATGGCGCATTCGGTGCAAATAGGTTTGCCGCATTTGTTGCAACGCAGCCGGGTTTCTCGGTGGGGATGGTAGTAGCAGTGCAGGACTTCGATCTCTGGCCGGGGGGCCGCCGCTGCGGTTACTGTCCCTTCCAGAGCGGCCAGCGCCGCCTTGGCTTCTTCGTTATAGGGAGAAATTCGCAGAACGCGCTTCAGATAATCCCGTTTTTCATCCTCATCATCCAGCAGCGGAACCAGCTCCATGATGGCGTTGTCGTCATCGGGCGTTTGAGCAAGCGCTTCTGTGTATAACTGGATGGCGCGGGCCTTGTCTCCGGTAGCGGCCGCCACGCGGGCTTGTTTTTTTAGATTGATGAGATCGAGTTCGTCCATGGCGGTGTGGGGATGATGATAGATGGCGCTGGTTGGCGTTTTAGATGGTCCATTGCAGACGTTCCATCAGGGAATTGTAGAAATAATCGCGCGGGCCGAGCCGGATGAATCGGGCGACATTGGGGCTGGCGGCGACGATCACTCTGTCCCCATCTTCGAGGTCTACATAAAACTGTCCATCCGAAGTGAGAATCGCCCGATGATCGGTGCGCACTTTGAGAGAGATGACGGCGTTTTGGGGCATCACCAGAGGCCGGGCCAGGCTGAGATGAGGGGCAATGGGAATGAGCACGATGTTATGAAGCTCAGGGGCGAGAATGGGCCCGCCCGCAGCCAGGGCGTAGGCGGTGGAGCCGGTGGCGGTGCTGACGATGGCGCCATCGGCCACATAGGTGGTGAGATACGAGTCGTTGACCTCGGTGGTGATGCGCACCACGCGGGCGATGCCGCCGCGACTGACCACCACCTCGTTCAGCGCTTCGATGCTTTCGCCCACCGGTTTGCCATTGCGACGGGTTTCGATCCGCAGCATCAGCCTGTCCTCTATCCAATAATCATTTTCCAGAACGCGTTTCAGGGCGCTGCGCCATTCTTCGGGATTCACTTCGGCTAAAAAGCCCAATCGGCCCAGATTCAGTCCCAGAATGGGCAGTGAGAAGGTGGCGGCCAAGCGGGCTGTGCGTAGCAGCGTGCCGTCGCCGCCCAGAGCGATGAGAATATCCAGAGACTCCAATTGCTCACTTGTTTGCTCGGTATCCCAACTGGAACCGCTCCAGACGCTCATGCCTCG
>WGCR01000533.1 GCA_015493675.1 Anaerolineae bacterium | reverse complement strand
TCTCGCACATGGGGCACAGCCTGTTCGACAACGATGATTATATCATATTCAGCGGCTTCGCGGAGGCCCGCCAACAGTTCTGTTTTGTCATGCACCTTACGAATGCCCACGCTAGAGCCGAGATTGGCCGGTTTTGTAAACAGAGGATAGTCCAGCAACGCCTCCAGCCGGGCGACGACATATGCGGGGGCGGCTCTGAGCTGAGAGCGGGTAACTGTCTGCCAGGGGATTTGCGGCAGGCCATGCGCTGCGAAAAGTTGCTTCGAGACCGATTTATCCATAGCCACGGAGGAGGCCAGCACGCCATTGCCTACATAGGGGATGGCGGCCAGTTCGAAGAAGCCCTGCATCACGCCATCTTCGCCGTACGGCCCGTGCAGCACAGGAAAGATGATGTCCAGGCCCGCCAGTCGGGCGGGATCGGGCCAGCGAGGGGCGTCGGACGGGGCGCTCTCGCCCGCCTGCAAGCGCTCCAGCGGATTTTCGAACAGCCAGCGTCCGTTTTTATCAATGCCGATGGGAATGACGTTGTAGCGATCCCGATCAATGGCGGACAGCACCGATTGGGCGCTCATCAGGCTGACTTCGTGCTCGCCTGATTGTCCGCCAAAGAGGATGCCAACAGTGGTTTTGGATGACATGGTTTAGTGGGAGGGATTTGTGAGCGTCGGGCCATCGCGCCAGTCGCCGATGAAGAGAATCTCCGGCTCCAGCAAGACGCCGAATTGACGCCAGACTTCATGCCGAATCAAGTTGATCAGGTTCATCACGTCGGCGGCGCTGGCCTGACCGCGGTTGATGATGAAGTTGGCGTGTTTTTCGCTGATGCAGGCTTCGCCTGAACACTGTCCTTTCAGCCCGGCCGCTTCGATCAAACGACCTGCGTAATCGCCGGGCGGGTTCTTGAAGATGGAGCCTGCGCTTTTGCCCGCGGGCTGGGTGCTGCGGCGATGCTGAATGGCTGCTGTAGCCTGCGTTGCGGCCTGGCCGTCTGCATCGGGGCGCAGGCGGAAGGTGGCGGAGAGGATGACAGGATGGGCTGCGGGATCAGCGTCCGCGCCTTTCAAGCGGCTGCTGCGATAGGAGAAGGCCATCCTCTCGGCCGACCAGGTTTCGAGCTGGCCCGACCGCCATACGCGTACATTGACCAGGGCGCCGGCGATGTCGCCGCCATGAGCGCCGGCATTGCCAACAATGGCTCCGCCCACCGAGCCGGGAATGCTGACCGCCCAGCTCAGGCCGGCCAGTCCGCGGTTGATGCTCTCCCGGGCGAATCCCGCCAGCGGCGCGCCGGCGTCAACTTCGACGTAAATAACGCTTTGTTCTTTTTGTTGTGAATGTTCGGGCCAGCGAGCCTTTTTGCATTGATTGATGAGCGTCAGACCGGGAACGCCTGCGTCGCTGATGAGGATGTTGCTGCCGCCGCCCAGCAGCAGGAAGGGCGTGCGGCTGTCGTGCAGCAGATTCAGCGCCGCCAGCAGATGCTCCAGTCTGGTGATGACGGCCAGATATTCGGCGGGGCCGCCAATATGGAAGCTGGTGTAGGGCGCCAGAGAGGCCTGCCGTCGCACGCCGTCGCGACTCAATGCGGCCAAGTCAGGCAGCCAGGGAGGAGATGGGGGACTGACGGGATGTCTTGGCATGGGCGGGGCTGACGAAGATGCTTGGGGCGCTTGCACCAAAGCTCCGGCTATTGTTCGAGTCCTGTCAGCAGCATGGGGCCCAGGCGGGTGGCTGTGCCCGCACTGAGGATGATGACCATGCTGTGAGGTTTCAGGGCTTGGAGCAGGTGCGCTGCGATGTCATCCAGCTCATGGATGGCCAGCGCCTGTTCGTGGTGGCTGGCTGCGACCACCAGCTCGGGCGTGATGGTGGGGTCGGGCGTCTCGCGGGCGGCGTAGATATCGGTGACGATAAGATGATCGGCCAGGTTGAAGGCGCCGTTGAATTGATCCAGAAAGGTGCGGGTGCGACTGTAGGTGTGGGGCTGATAGATCGCCCAGATCTCCCGGTCTGGGTAGGCCGAGCGGGCTGCTTGCAGGGTGCTGCGAATTTCGGCGGGATGATGAGCGTAGTCGTCGATGATCAAGACGCCTCGCACTTCGCCCTTGCGCTCGAAGCGGCGGGCTGCGCCCTGATAGGAGCTGATGTGTTTGACGCCCTCCGCCAACGGCTGACCTGCCGCCTCTGCGGCCAATAACGCCGCCATGCTGTTCAGGACATTATGAACGCCTGGAATGGCGAGATGGACGGGATAGTTTGCATTGTCGGTCATGAGACGATAGCGGGCGCCGTCAGCATCCAGATCGATGTCTTCGGCTCGGGCGTCTGCGCCCTGAAAGCTGCCGTAGCTGCGCCCGTTGGCCAGCAGTCCTTCCCGCGCCCAGTTGCGCAGTGTGCGATCGTTGCGGCAATAGATGATGCCGCCCTCTGGCTGCACTCGGGCCAGCAGGCGGCGAAACGCCTCCTGATAGCTTTCGGGGGTGGGAAACATGTCGGGGTGATCCCACTCCAGATTGGTGATGACTAACTGCCAGGGCCGCAGACCCAGGAACATGTAATCATACTCGTCCGCTTCGATGATAAACAGCGGCTCCTCTCCGGCGTCGCTGAATCCCAGGTTGGGGATTTCGCTGCCGATGATGTAGCCGGGCCGCCGTCCCGCCCGGATGAGAATGTGGGCGATCATGGCGGTGGTGGTGGTCTTGCCGTGGGTGCCGGCCACTGCGATGACCTGACGGTCGGCAGTCAAGGGACCCAGGATGTCGTTGCGTTTAACCACGGGAATGTCCCAGGCGCGGGCCTGCTGCACTTCGGGGTTTTCGGGGGGCACGGCGGAGGAAATGAGCAGGAGATCGGGGCGCTCGGGAGGCTCGGCGCTGAGCAGATGGGAGGCGTCATGTCCGACATAGGTGCGGGCTCCCATCGCTTGCAGGATTTCCGTACGTTCATTGGTTTCCCGATCGCTGCCGCTGACCTGAAAGCCCAGTTGCAGCAATACTTTGGCGATGGGCGCCAGCCCTGTGCCGCCAATGCCCACGAGATGGATGCGATGTCGGGGGCGTAACTCTTTGGAGAGTGAGAAGAGTGTTGTCCAGTCCATCATCATTATTTTCTGACACGAAAGATAAGCA
>WGCR01000532.1 GCA_015493675.1 Anaerolineae bacterium | reverse complement strand
GGTGGAGATGGACGCGCCCGCCCGCCTGCTGGTCACCACCCTGGATCACAGCAACTACGTGGGCAAGATCGCGGTGGGGCGGCTCTCCAGCGGCGCACTGCGCAAAGGACAGCAGGTCGTGCGCATCGATCGCCAGGGCAACCAGATTCCGGGCAAGGTCAATCAGGTCTTCGTCTTCCGCAATCTGCAGCGCATCGAGCAGGAGGAGGTGACCGCGGGCGACATCGTGGCCGTGGCGGGTCTGCCCGAAATCGGCATCGGCGAGACCATCGCCGACCCGGCCGACCCCCGTCCTCTGCCCCCCATCAGCGTCGAAGCCCCCACCGTGCGCATGACCTTCAGCATCAACGATAGCCCCTTCACCGGCCGCGAGGGCCAGTTCGTCACCAGCCGCCAGTTGCGGGAGCGGCTCTTCCGCGAGCTGGAGAAGAACGTGGCCATGCGGGTGGAGGAAACCGACAGCGCCGACCGCTTCGTGGTCTCGGGCCGGGGCGAACTGCATCTGGCCATCCTCATCGAGACCATGCGCCGCGAGGGCTATGAGTTCTCGGTCAGCCGCCCCGAGGTCATCATGCAAGAGACGCCCGAGGGCCTGAAAGAGCCGGTGGAGCACGTCTTCATCGAGGTCCCCAACGCCTTCCTGGGTGTGGTCACCGAGATGATGGGACGCCGTCGCGGGCAAATGCTGGATATGCGCTACGGCGACGACGACACCGTCTATCTCGAATATCTCATCCCCACCCGCGGGCTGCTGGGCTTCCGCCAGCCCTTCCTCACCGCCACCCGCGGCACGGGCATCCTGCACGCGCTGTTCCACGGCTTCGAGCCCTACATGGGCGACATCCCCAGCCGGGAGCGGGGTTCGCTCATCGCTCTGGAGACGGGCGTGGTCACCAGCTACGCGCTGATCAACGCGCAGCAGCGAGGCGTGCTCTTCGTCAAGCCCACCGACGAGGTGTACGCGGGCCAGGTGGTGGGCCAACACGCCCGCGGCGACGATCTGGTCATCAACGTGTGCAAGACCAAGCATCTCACCAATCACCGCAAGGCGTTTGCGGACATCACCACGGGCCTGACCCCGCCCAAAATCCTCTCCCTGGACGAGGCCATCGAGTACCTCAGCGATGACGAGCTGCTGGAAGTGACGCCTCGGGCCTTGCGCATCCGCAAGAAAGAGCTGGATCACAACGCCCGCGGCAAGGCCATCAAGAGCAAGAAGAAAGCCGCTCAGTAACCCGGTGGCGAAAAACCAGGGCTTAATGTAGGATAGAGTTATGCCAACGATTTCAATGTTTTACGGCATCAAGATCACGATGAACTATAATGACCATAATCCGCCGCATTTTCACGCCGAATATCAGGATTATGAAGTCATCGTAGACATCCGTACGGGCTCGATCACCGGCAAGATGCCCAGAAGAGCGCTCAACTTGATATGGGCGTGGCTCGATCAACATCAGGAAGAGTTGCTGACAAACTGGGAACGGGCCCGTGCTCACCGAACGCTGAACCAAATCACCCCCCTACCGTGAGATAGACCATGTTCTTGCATGTAACCTCCGTTCGATACCTGAAAGATTACAAGCTCAAGCTGACGTTCAACAATGGAGCGGAAGGCGTTGTCGATTTACAGGATGAACTGTATGGCGAAGTCTTTGAACCTTTGAAAGATAAACGATTATTCCGCCAGGTTCATCTCACGAGTCGCACCATCGAATGGCCCAATGGCGCGGATTTCGCCCCTGAATTTCTGTACGAGCACGCAACGATCACCAAACCGCCTCACCGCGTCCCAGGCCCGGACGAACAAGCGATTCTGCAAGCGGCGGCATTGCGGGAGCCCCACCCCGAATACCACTCCGAATCGTCGGGGGAATCCTGATCCGGGTTTACACCAATTTCTTCGGGTTTGATCATCAGCCTCTGAATCAAAGCGCTTCGGCTTTTATTGCGGGGAATTTTATGCTACACTTCGAAACAAGGTGGTCATTATGACCATTCCAGAGGCAAAAGATGACTCAAACCATCAACGTCGTCGAGACCAAAAGCAGATTTTCCGATTATCTTTCCCGCACCGCTGCGGGCGAACGCTTCATCATCCAGCGACGCGGGCGGCAACTGGCCGCACTCATCAGCGTGGATGACCTGGCCCAACTGGAGCGGGCGCGGGCGATGATGCGCCGCCTTGCCCTCTCGTTGGGGCAAACGCCCGAAATCCTGGATAAAATCGAAGCGGGCGAAATACACCCCGCCATGGCCGCATTCGGGCTCTGGGCCGACGAGGATGATCTGGCCGACCTAGCGGACGCCATCCGCGCCAACCGCGACGTTCAGCCCCCTCGCCCGGCCGTCGAGCTATGAAACTCCTGGACACCGACCATTGGGTGGCGCTTTTGCGCGGGCGCCTGACGTTGGCGGGGCGCGTCTCGCCCGATGAAGCCCTGGCCATCACCGCCATCAGCGTAGCTGAATTGACGCACGGGGCCGCTAAATCAGCTCGGGCGGAGGAGAATCTCGCCCGTCTGGACATCCTGCTGGCGACATTGGTCATTCTCCCCTTCGACGAGGCTACAGCGCGGCGCTTTGGCGCGCTGAAGGCGTCGTTGGAACGCACCGGCAACCGCCTGGCCGACCTGGATTTGCAGATCGCCAGCATCGCCCTGGCCCGAGACCTGCCCCTGATCACCCACAACACCCGCCACTTCGCCCGCATCCCGGGCCTGCAACTGGACGACTGGCTGACGCCATGATCATCGAAAACACCGACGGCTCCCGCACCTTTTTCGTCGAGGCCGGCCCAACCGATGGCGAGACCCTGGTGCTGCTCCATGGCCTGGGCGCGGATCACGAGATGTGGACGCCGCAGATCGAGACTTTTGCAGAACGCGGCTATCACGTTTTGGCCCCCGACCTGCTCGGGCATGGTCAGTCATCCCGAGCCCAAACCCTCACCCTGGCGGACTGGGAGCGTCAGATAATCCATCTGCTGGACTTCCAGGGGTTGCAACGTTGCACTCCTGTCGGCGTCAGCATGGGCGGCGTCATCGCCCAATCCTTTGCCATGCACCATCCCGACAGACTCCGCCGCCTGATCCTGTGCGACACTTTTGGCGAACTGAAGACATGGAAGGAGAAGCTGCTGGGCGTCTCCCAAATCGCGGGATTACATCTTTTCAAGCTGCTGGGCCCGAACATGCTGGCCCGGAGCATGGCCGCCACCTACAAAGCGCCCTTCGCCCGGGCGGCGCGCGACTATTTCGTGACCAAAAGCCAACACGCGGATATTGCTCAGATGATCCTGGCCCGCAAGGCGATCAACCGCATCGATGCCATCGGCAAGATCGACGGCCAACGCACTCCCACCCTGGTCATGGTGGGCGACCAGTTCGGCGAATTCTTCATTCGGGCCAACCGGAAGATCGCAGATGCCATCGCCAGCGCGCGCTTTGTGATCCTCCCCAACGCCATGGATCCATCCAATCTTGTCAATCCCGCAGCCTTCAATCGCGAGGTGTTGGATTTTTTGTCCCAGGAATAATCTTTGCGTCATTCTGAGAGCGCACGGCGACCGAAAGCCCGCCCTGAGCGCAGTCACAGGGAATCTCATCCGCTGCAAATAGTATTCAAAAATCTCGATGCATCCAAGCAAGATTTTTCCAGTGATCAGTCTGACAGCAACTCGCTGGGCGTTATGACTCGCAGCCCCGGAACCCGCGAAAAATGACGTTTGTTGGATGTCAGGACAGGGATATCATGCACGAGGCAGGTGGCGGCAATGAAAATATCCTTGACGCCAATAT
>WGCR01000531.1 GCA_015493675.1 Anaerolineae bacterium | reverse complement strand
TTCTATCACTCACTCATTGTACAAAGGAGAAATAATCATGACTCTCACAGCGCCGAACACCCCCAGCAGCAAGTGGTGGGTTGTTCTCCTCTACGGCATCCTGTCTGTTATTCTGGGCATCTTTTTCTTCACCAGCCCGGGCCTGACCATGATGTCTGTTGTTTTCGTTCTGGGCATTTACTGGCTGATTACCGGTATCATCGGCCTGTTTGACATGTTCCAGGATCGCACCGCCTGGGGCTGGAAGCTGTTTTTCAGTGTTATCGGCATTATGGCCGGTTTGCTGGTTATCAGTCGCCCTCTGTGGGCCACCTTGGTCGTTCCTACCATCTATGTGATTGTTCTTGGCATCTGGGGCATGACTATGGGTTTTATCATGCTCATCTCCGCCTTCAAAGGCGCTGGCTGGGGCGCTGGCATCATGGGCGTGCTTGGCATTTTCCTGGGACTTTTCCTGATATGGAATCCCCTGGCTGCAGCGCTGGCTTTGCCCTGGGTTCTTGGCATCTTCTCTCTGTCTGGCGGGCTCGTCAATATCTTCATGGCGTTCAAGATTAAGAGCGCAAGTTAAGAGGCCTCATTCTTTCCTCCATTTTTCAATCGAGCAGTCAACGGAGGACGACTTACGGGCCGTCCTTCTTTTTGTGTTAAGGATTTAAATCAAGATACTGTATGATGACAGAACAACAGAATTTTACCGATTCGGGCGCTACTCAACCCACACAACGCGTCGTGCCGCCGCCAACTCCCCCGCCCGCTGATGAAGAGGAGCGGGGCTTCTGGACCACTGCCGGCGGTGGCGTCAAGGCCGCCCTCATCGTTGGCGTCATCATCCTTATCGGCCTGCTGCTCTGGGGCCTCAGTTCGATGATTGGCGGTGACAGCGCCCCCGCCGAGCCATCCATTACGCTCATTCCCACAACCGCTCCTCCCACTTCTGTGGCTGGCGCGTCCTCACTCGTCGCCGGCCGCGACACCACTATTTATGGCGGTCCCAGCGTTGAATATCCCCAGATTGGCGTTCTGCAATCCGGTTTTGGAGCCGAAGTTGTAGGCTCGAATCAGGACAAAAGCTGGTGGGCCATCAAATTCCCGTCCGGGCCTAACGGCAACGGCTGGGTGGTCAATGGCGATGTGAAAACCCAGAATGTCGGCAATGTGCCTGTGCTGCAAGCGCCGCCTCTGCCCACTGCCACGCCTGTTGTGATTACCGACTGGAAAGGCGAGTATTTCGCCAATCCTGACGTCATGGGAGAGCCGGCGCTGGTGCGCAATGACGAGACCATCAATTTCGACTGGGGGAACGGCGCTCCCGCTCCGGGTCTGCCTCTCGACAAGTACTCGGTGCGCTGGAGCCGCAAGGCCCGCTTCGAGAATAGTGATTATCTGTTCACCGTCTCTGTCGAGGGCGGCGTCCGGCTGTGGCTGGATGGCCGTATGCTGATTGATGACTGGGTAGCCAGCGGCAATCGCACCCTGACGGCTCAGAGCGGCGTCATCAAGGCAGGCGATCATGATCTGCGCGTTGATTACTTCAAAAGCGGCGGCGTTGGCCGCATCAGCGTCAAGCGGGATCCCATCGCTGCCAAGGCGCCTGTGGCTGTCATCGACATCCCCGGTCCAATTACCGTGGGACAGCCCGTGCAGTTCAGCGGTCAGCGCTCTGCTGCCGACGACGGCCGGAAGATCGTCAGCTATCAATGGCATTTTGGCGATGGCTCCGGCTCCACTGAGGTGAATCCTGTTTATACTTACAGCAAGGCGGGCGATTACACCGTCTCTCTGACTGTGGTTGATGATTTGGGCCAACAGGGCGAGAGCAAGGTGGGCGTCACTGTACAAGCCGCAGCTACGCCTGCGCCGCCGGTTGCTGTCATTGGCGGCCCCAAATCGGGCCAGGTGGGCGATACGCTGACCTTCAGCGGCAGTGACTCGCAGTCTTCTGGGCCCATCATCCGTTATGATTGGGACTTTGGTGATGGCAACACCGCCCAGGGCGTGCGCGTGAATCACACATATCAGAATGCTGGCTCCTATCGCGTGATGCTGACCGTGACCGATGAAGCCGGGCGGCAGGGGCGCAGCACCATGGATGTCACCATCATCAGCATTGCCCCCACCGAAACCCCCGCGTCTCAACCCACTGTTGGCCCCAGCCCCACGCCTCCGGGCCAGGAAATTCTCGGCGCCTGGAGCATGACCTCCCGCGCTCAGGGACGACAGACTCCCATCGAACTGCTGCCCGGCGCCAAGATTACGCTGGCGCTGGCCGCTGATGGCTCCTACTCGGGCAATGGCGGCTGCAACACATATCAGGGTCTCTACCAGATGCCCGCCCCAGGTCAGATTGAGTTCGGCGCCATGAGTCAGAGTCAGCAGATCTGCGATCAATCCATCATGATGCAGGAAGCGGATTACTTCACGTCGCTTCTCAATGTGCAGGGATACACAGTTTCCGGCACGAAGATGCAGTTGACCACTCCTGACAACTGGACCCTGTTCTTCAGCCGAAATCCCTGACAATAACCGGACGAATTTGCTTTTGTCCATTCCTCTGCTATCAAAGGAGGGCGGTCTACGGGCTGTCCTCCTTTTTTGTTTGGAATTTTGGGAATGGTAAGCAATCTTATTGTTTTTTTCGATTCCTATTGATAGACTTATCTGACGCTGTTGAAATGCAGGGCATGGTTCATTCTCATTCAAAACGATCTTTACAATTTCGGCTCTTT
>WGCR01000530.1 GCA_015493675.1 Anaerolineae bacterium | reverse complement strand
GTCACGGTCGGCCCGTGGCGTTTCGTGTGAGCCTGAACGGGGATGAGCGTCCCCTGGCCTGGTGGCGGGCGGTCATTGGCATGAAGTGGCGTTGTATCACATATCGGAGGATTGGATGATGATGGACGAACTGCTCAAACGACGCAAGGAATTACATGCTGAAATCCAACGATTGAAAGAAGAGAAAAAGGATTACATTCGGCATTTGCGCGAGTTGGCGTTTTTGAACAAGCGCCTGCGGGCCATTCGATGCCAACAAAAATGCGGAGGTGATGTGGAATGAAGCGCGCCGTATGGAAGGGCGTGGAGATCGAAGCGAGCCCGGACGCGCCGGAGCGGGCGGTCTGTCCGCATTGCGGGGCAACGGTGCTTTTGCGTCGGCGGAAGACGATGATGGATGGCGAGACGTGGTACTGGCGGCACGCGAAGGGCGCGCCGTCAACGTGTCCGGCCAGGTCCCGCGTGCCGGGCGCGAGTGTGATGATGGAGGTTGACAATGATTGATTTTCTGACGATTCGGGACGTCGCGTACGAGCGCGGATACAGTGCGCAACATCATGGTGTGTATTTTCATTTTTCCCCTGTTGGGACACAGGATGTGGCGTCTGAATTTGTCATTCCGGTGACCGAGCTTGGAGCGTTATCGCCGGATGAAATAAGGAAGCGCGTCTGGCGGGAGATTTCCAGAGTGGAGCGGGAGCGCCGTGAAAAGCTGGCGCTGTTGAGTGCATTGGGTTTGTCGGAATCGGATATTTCCTGGTCGCGTGGCGGTCGCCGTGATGTGCGACGCGAGGAGGGGAAGGAGCGCGTGAAGAAGCGGAGGAATACCGCTCGGGAAAAGGGGATTCGGCGGGCGGCGCGCGCCTGCGGTTACAGTGCGACGTATATAGGCTGGGATGGCGTCGTATTTGAGCCAGCGGATGAAGGTGACGATTTGATTCGTGAACTGTTGAGTTTTGAAATCCGCCGCGGCCCTGGCGAATGGCCGGAGCGGAGATGGCGAGAGGAGATCCGGGCCCGCGCCGCGGAACGCAGAAGAAAACTGGAGGTCGTGCAGGATGGCGTATGACGGCGGCAAGGGGAGCATGTACCACAAGATTATCAATCGCATTCCCCCGCATCGGGTGTATATCGAGCCATTTCTGGGCGGGGGTGCTGTGATGAGGAAAAAGCGACCGGCGGAAGTGAACATCGGCCTGGAGCTTGACCTGGGCGTGCTGAGGAGTGCGGCGTGGAACGTGCTGCGGGAGCAGGGCGCGCCCGAGCGGGAGATCATGGCATTGACGTTCGAGCCTGCGGCCCGCGTCATTCCCGGCGTGGCTGGCCAGAACGGGCGGGCCGGCGCCATCGTCATTTCTGACGGTGGTCGCCCGGGCGGGGAGCTGGCAACGTCGGAACTGGCGATGGTGGCCACTGCGTCCTGGGGAGGGACAGACTGGGAGTTTTGGCGTGAGGATGCTTTTAAGTTTCTTTTGGCTTTGCATTGTCGGGGTGATGAGTTCGTTTATCTCGATCCGCCGTACCTGCTGGAGACGCGTCGTAACGGCAAACGCCTGTACCGGCATGAGATGAGCTTCGATGACCACGTGCGTCTGCTGGAGATTATCCGCGGTCTGGACTGCATGGCGGCCATCTCCGGGTATTTCTCGGAGTTGTATGCGGACATGCTGGCGGGATGGAGCATAAATTCCTGGACGGCGCAGACGCGTCAGGGCGTGGCCACGGAGTATCTGTGGATGAACTATCCCGAGCCGACGCGGTTGCACGACTACCGTTATCTTGGCGACACGTACCGGCAGCGGGATAGAATCAAGCGTAAAAAAGCGCGGTGGGTGGCGAAGCTGCGGCGGATGCAGCCGCTGGAGCGGTATGCGCTGCTGGCCGCGCTGGAGGAGGCGTTTGGTGAGTAAGCCGCGGCTGCTGGATTTATTCTGCGGCGCGGGCGGCGCGTCGATGGGCTACCACCAGGCCGGTTTCGAGGTGATGGGTGTGGACATTCGCCCGCAGCCGCGCTATCCCTTCGCGTTCGTGCAGGCGGACGCGCTGGAGTACGTGGCCGCGCACGGCCATGAGTTCGACGTGATCCACGCGTCGCCGCCGTGTCAGGCCTACACCCGCCTGCGTCGGCTGGTGGAGGGCAAGACGGGCCAGAAGCGGGCCTATCCCGATCTAGTGGCCCCGACGCGGGAGGCGTTGCGGGCCACGGGGAGAATCTATGTCATCGAGAACGTGGAGGGCGCGCCGTTGGAGCATCCGATCATGCTGTGCGGGGAAATGTTCGGCCTGCGGGTGTTTCGGCATCGTTTTTTCGAGGTGAGTGAGTTCCTGCTGGCCCCGCCGCACCCGCGTCACCCGCGGGGCAGCACCACAATGGCGTACCGGAGTCGGTCATCGTTCGCCAACGGCGCCACGCATATCGGCGTGTACGGCAATGCGTTTGATGTGGAGGATGGCCGCGTCGCGATGGGCATTGACTGGATGGTGCGGCGGGAATTGAGCCAGGCGATTCCCCCCGCGTACACGCGATGGGTTGGCGAGCAGCTTCTGGCGCACTATCTCACGGAGTTTCATCATGCCAATAGACCCCAGAAATTACCCGCCTGACTGGGCGGAAATCAGCCACCGCATCCGTTTCGAGCGAGCGGAAGGCCGGTGCGAATGTCGCGGCGAGTGCGGACATGCGCACCCTGGCGGGCGCTGCAACGCGCCTCACGGCGTGACGGTGTATCGGAGCCGGACAGAGCCCTGGGTGTGGCGACGGGAGCCGGGCGACGGCTTTTATCCGGTCAAGATCATTCTGACCACTGCGCATCTGGATCACGACCGCCAACACAATGATGATGACAACCTGCGGGCGTTGTGCCAGTTCTGCCACCTGAGCCATGATCGGCTGCACCGCGGTGCGCTGGAACGTCAGCGAGCGCTGGAAGCGGGCCAGTTGGAATTGGAGATGATTTTCCCGTAATGATGGCGACTGATCTCAAATCTGCTTTTCGACAATTTGTAGCGGACGAATGCAATCCTGTATGGAGGAATTCATGCGAGTGATGCTAAATGACATCAAGACCATTGCCACCCGAAGCGGATACACCGTTCGGTGCGTCCGCCGGACGGGACATGAGAAGCTGGTTTTCCGGCCTACGGGCGTCGAGGACGCGTCGGAAGCCGTCGCCCGCGGCTTCACGATCCACGGAAAGCTCAACTCCCGCACCCTGGCGGAGTGGGAGGAGGCGATCCTGGACGAAGCGACGCGGGCGCAAGCGCGCTGGTCGGAAGTCCAGGAGTGGAGGGGGCGATGAGACGCATTCCCACGTCCGGCGGTCTGGAAGCGTTGATGCTGCTGAGATAAGTTCGTTTGATGTGGTTTGGTTGACGCCCGGACAGACCACATCATTTCTGAGGGTGGCCGCCCGGGCGTGAGCGGTGACATGGAGCGTGGGGTCGGGAAAGGGGAAAATCGAAGAAATTTTGAAATTTGTGCAAAAAACGCCCGGAGAGATATTGACAAGCTGGATAGTGTTATTTATAATAAGACTAACAGGCTGGATAGCAACATTGAACTTTAACAACTGAGACAGCTTGACCAGAGAGTGCTTCTCCACCCGGCCCCGAGGCGGACAGGAAATATCGGGCAGGAGGTGAATCCCCGAGATCACGCAAGTGCCTTCTTCCACCAAACCCCGTCCGCTCCGCCCGTGAGCAGGTCCTCGCAGGAAGAGAACGCGGAGACGCAACCAACTGAGCCCAGGCCAGCCGGTGCGGGGGGCTGGCCGAAATCCAACCGAGCCCAACACCCGGCAGGCCCCTGGAAGCCGAGGGAAGGGGGCATCTCCCACCGAGCCCACTCATTAACGGAGACGCAACATGAAACGACTTTTCTTTGCTTTGATGCTGGTCATGCTTCTGGCCAGCATCGCCATCACTGGCCCAGCCCAGGCCGCAGGCGGCCCGCACGGACGGCCACATCGCAGCCCGACGCACAGGGTGACGTGCGTGTCGCAGGCGGCTCAATCCAGCGCAAGCGCCTGGATGAACGGCCTGCGCGGCATCGGCGGAGTCGCTTACACGGCCCGCTTTCGCAAGCAAACCCTGGCCTATGCTCGCACTGAGCCGCGCTGGTTCCGGGCCAAAGTGAAACGGGCGGCCCGCTTGCAGGATCGAGGTCGCACGCAAAAGGCCATCGGCGTTATCTGGAGCGCCATTGAGACGCCGTGCCAGTAGCTCACCCGCTTCTCCGCCCGTGACGCCGCAAAAGCGCGGTGGCCCGCCTGGGCTTGACGGCGGAGAGGCGATCATTCAACGGCCTTCCCAGAGCCGGTTCCCAAATACGGGCTCCTCTTGATGATGGTGACTGGCTGGTTTATAATCTGTGTAGTTACCATCTTTTTGAGGAGCATCGAAT
>WGCR01000529.1 GCA_015493675.1 Anaerolineae bacterium | reverse complement strand
GGTTGCCGCCGCCTCCCGCGCCCACAGCAACAGACTGGCGCTGTCCATCCAGCCTTTCGCTGCCATGCGCCGCTGATACAAGGCGTAGAGCCGGGCCAGCTCGGCCAGCCGCGGGGGCTCGCCCATGCGCCGCACCTGCCGCCCGAATTCGGATGGGGTGATGAGATCGTAGGTGAGTTCGGCGAAGAGCCCGCGCAGCGCCCGGATGAAGCCGGGCATGCGGGTCAGCGGCGCGTAGTAATCCAGCCGGGCCTCGTCCACCAGCGAGCGCAGAAAGCGCACCTGGATGGGGTCGCTGATGAGAGTCAGGTCCGAGCCGGTGCGATCCAGCAGCTCGCGGGCCAGATCGGAGAGGGTGTGAATACGGACGCCCAGTGCCCCATCTAGCGCAGCCAGCCGCCGGTTTGCAGCGATCATTTGGCGACTGCTGCCCACCACCACCCGCGTCTGTCCCCAGTCGCGGGCGTGCGCCCGGGCCTGCTTCAGCACAAACGTCGTCTTGCCCGCACCTGCCGGGGCGATGTAAAGATGAATCTCGGAGAGCATCAGAAGTTGTCAGGCATTTCACGCCCGCCCATACCGGGCCGCCACGATTTCCGCCATGGTTGCCAAGGCGATCTCCTCGGGGCTGCGACCGCCCAAATCCAGGCCGATGGGGTTGTGGATGCGGGCCAGATCAGCTTCGCTGACCCCCTCCTGGCGCAGGATTTCGGCCCGACGGGCCATGGTTTTGCGCGAGCCCAGGGCGCCGATGTAGCGGGCGTCGCTGTTCAGGGCCAGCGCCAGGGCCGGGATGTCCAGCTTGTCGTCATGGCTGATGACGGCGATGCTGGCGCCGGCGTCGGGCTTGAGCGCGGGAAAAGCCTCCTGCGGCCAGACCATCAGGAGCTGATCGGCATGACCAAAACGCTGGGAAGAGGCGAACACCGGGCGGGGGTCCACCACAATGGTCTCGTAGTCCAACTCATTGGCGAATTGCACCAAAGAGCGGGCGATGTGCACCGCACCCACGATAATCAGGCGTTGGGGCGGGAAAAAGGGGATGACGATGACGGCGCTGCGGCCATCGGGCAGAACGACGCCCGCCTGTGGGCGCTGTGTTGCAAAAGCCGCATCCAACAACGCCCTCATGGCCTGCTGATGCCGGGCCAGGACGCCGACGCCGCGGCCATCTGTGTAGAAAAGACCCAGGCGCCCCAGCAGACGCCCACCCAGGCCCAATGCCAGGGCCGCGGGCGTTTTGTCCAGCCGCGCCGATTGCAACCCGCGCCACACCGGGTCCCGCTGCCAAGGCAAAATGAAAACCTCGATATTGCCGCCGCACGTGAGTCCGGCCTCCGCGGCCCAGTCATCGCTGATGCCATAGGCCACGCGTCGCGGGAGACCACTGGCCAGGACATTCAGCGATTCCTGCACCACCGCCCCTTCCACGCAGCCGCCGCTGACAGACCCCACCATCTCGCCACGCTCCGAGACGGCCATCATGGCCCCCAGCGGCCGCGGCGCAGAGCCATAGGTCTTGACGACAACGGCCAGAGCGCCGCGCACGCCGCTATCCGCCCATTGAATCAAGGCGCTGATGGGATCAGGATCGCTCATTGGATGTGGGGCAGAATGCGTTGCAGCAGGCGATCTTTGGGCATGTAGCCCACAATGCGCTCCGCCGGCGCGCCATCTTTGAAGATGATGAGCGTGGGAATGCCCATAATGCCGTACTGGCCGGGCGTCATGGGGTTATGGTCCACATCCAGCTTAGCGATTTTGACCTTGCCATCATATTCGGCAGCCAGGTCTTCCAAAATGGGGGCGATGAGTTTGCAGGGAGCACACCAGATAGCCCAGAAATCCACGATGACAGTAATATCGCTGTTCAGGACCTTTTCTTTGAATTCAGCATCGGTGACGGGAAATGGTTTTGACATGATTTATCAATCCTCTTGATAGCAACTTTTTATTTGACGAGCCCAAATACAAGCCCCCTGAATGGTACAATAAAATGAGGTAAAATTCAAACGGGAGCACACAGGGTTGGAGCGTTTCAATTTGGGGACAAATTTGCCACGAAGGCTCGAAGCTTTTCGAAGACACGAAGAAAACCTTCTATTTTCCCCTTCGTGTCTTTGCGCCTTCGCGTCTTCGTGGTTTTTGCTTCGTTATGAAAGGATAGGTGTATAGGCGCCTAACGGAATTACTGAGGCCAAGATTAACAACTTATGTTTCACCAGCACACGCCGAATAAATTCAGGTCTCAGGGCGTTCCGCCGCATGTTCCTCTGCGGGGACATTTTCCCCTGTTTTGACCTGTCTGCATAGGTAGATCAGGCGGCCAGAAGCCCTCAGTTCTGATTTTAATCGGTGGATTCCTGAAAATCGCGAAGCACTGGTAAAATCTTTCAACCAGGTGCTCAGTAGGTCGAGAAAAAGGTCTCGATCTCTGTGCCCAACTGTAATCCGGCCTGGCCGACTGCGGTAATGGCCGAGTGATGAACATCTACAAATCAGGACGATGATAGTGGCCGAGGCGTTTAACCCGCCGGATTGCGAATCCGGCTGGACGCAAGCGCAAGCAGCTCACTATTCAACGACTTACGCCTCCTTGTACTCGTTACTCAAGTCTAATGTATGGCCGGAAGGAAGAGGCGATAGGGTGTGGTGACGTGGATGGTTTGGGCGCTCTCATCGGTGAGCCCGCCAGTGTCCTTGATTCGCATCCGCACGGTGATATCTCCCCAGACATTGGGGAAAGCGACGTGCTGTATCTGGCTGGCATTGAGCCAACTCGTGTCGTAGACGCCGTCGTCTGTCCAGTCGAAGATAACCGACAGATAGGGTAAACTATCTTCGTCATCATGGCTGCCGGTGGGATCGATGGTGAAAGTGGTGGTGATGGTTCCGCTGGATGGGGTGATGGCGAGTACGGCTGTGGGCGGCGTATTGGATTCATCCACAACCCGCACCGTGCAGGTAGCGTCGTCCGAGAGCGCGCCGGTATCCTTGACCCGCACTCGCACGTCGTACTCGCCGGTATAGTTGAACTGATGCGTTTGCTGCTGGGTGATGGGGAGCCAGTCGGTGTCCCAACCGCCCGCATACCAATTCCATCTGGCCAGCAAGTCTTTGGCGGCATCCTGGCCGTCGGTGCTGCTGGCCGCGCTGAAGGTGAAGATCGTGCCAGCCGGGCCCGAGGCGGGCGTGACTGTGCAGCGGGCGGTAGGCGGCGTATTGCTGCCCGGATCGCCCACATGAACAATGTGCGAGACCGTATCGATAAGCCCGCCGGTGTCTTTGACGCGCATGGTGACGTTATAATCGCCGACGGCGTCAAAGACGTGCTCGGACGCCGGGTTGGCGGGATTCAGCCATCCGGTGTCGTAAACGCCGTCGCCATCCCAATCGAACTGTATCAGCAGCCAGGCGAGAGAATCCTCGTTATCGTGGGTGGCGGAAGGATCGAAGACGAAGTGCGTCCCACGACGCCGCTGGTCGGATCCACCGAAAAAGCTGCCACGGGCGGCGTGTTATCCTGGGTGGGAGCGATGGCCGGACCGGCATAAACAGCGACAGTCAGCAAACCGATCATGAGAACTGCTGCGATCAACAAACGTCCGATTCTGATTTTCATGGTGCAACATCCTTTGGGAGTGTGGTAAGTGGAGGGTTTCCCATGCAACGACAGGGCGGCAGGGGCCACCATTTTATCACAAAACAAACGCCCTGGAAGGCTGCACGTAGACAAGAGCGAAAACGATTGATTATGTCATGCTGAAAAAAGAAGAAGACGTCTTTTTGATCTCAGAAATCGTTTCCCGATCGCGGTGAAGATGGAATGAAAGCGCCCCATAAAACAAAAACGGGCGCTGACAATGCCAGCGCCCGAGAAAAAGAAGGAGGAAAACTTAGCGTGTGACCGCACCGGTGGGGAAGGAAGCTGCCTGGTTGGACATGTCCTGCGAGCCATGGTCGCCCGCATCGTCGATATTTTTGTCCACCAACGGCTTCAGGAGGAAGGGGCCGGGAGCGGTGTCTGGTTCGGGCTCGATGGAGATGACTACGGCGTAGCCGGAAGTGAGGTCAATCGACGGGGCGATGAAGTCCTGTCCAGGAAAACTGGGCCCGGAATTGGGGCCGGCGGTGGGGCCATTGCCGTCGCTGTCGGCCATGTCGCCCGAGGCAAAGCGCCCGGTGGAGATGGGGCCGTCGGGACCGACCACCCAGCCTTCGTAGACCCAGCCATTGGGCAGGGCGGGCAGAGAGAGCGCGGGCCACCAGATGCCTTTGCGATAATCTTCCGCTGCCATCTTACTGGAGGGCGTTCCCAGAATGTAGGAGCCGGTGACGGCGCTGAAATCGACGCCCAAGGCCAGAGGGTGGGCTGTGGTGAGGGTGGCGCTATCGCCGTCGAAGTCGCCGCCAATGAGATGGATGGCGCTGGGGGCAGGATCGGGATCGGGTGAGGGTTCGATGGTGAGAACGAAGGCCGTGGCGTTCTTCAGGGCGTGGGCGTCCACCTGGAAGTCAGTAGCGCTGGCCATGCCTTTCTCATCGACGGTAAAGGCGCCGGTGCTGACGGGCTTGCCATCGACGATGATCCAACCTTCATAGGCCCAGCCTTCGCCAAGACTTCCGAGCCCCTGAAAGCTAAGGCTGAGTTGGGCCTCTTCCATCATGGCATCCTCTTTCATGTTCGCATCGCCGCTCATGCTGTCATCTTTGGCTATATCGTCATCTTTGGTCATGGTTTCGTCCTTAGTTATGGCGTCATCTTTGGCCATGTCGTCCTCTTTTTGCATTTCATCTTTACCCATATCTCCCTTGGACATAGCTTCTTCCATTGCCTTATCCGACTGCATGGCGTCATCTTTGTCCATGTCGCTATCCTTGCTCATGGCGTCATCGGTCTTGGTCATGGTCTCGGGCGTGACGGTGGGGGCGGGGGATTTGGCCTGGGAACAGGCGGAGATGACGAATGCAGCCATCAGTAGTACAATAGTTGTCAGCAGAACTTTTTTCATGGGGTGCGCTCCTT
>WGCR01000528.1 GCA_015493675.1 Anaerolineae bacterium | reverse complement strand
GTGCTGGAGATGGGGAGGGCTGCTGTCAGCTCGGAGCGCAGCGCTGAAGCCTTGTTGCGGTTTTCGGCAGCCTGTTGTTGATAAATGCCCGCCAGCTTTTGGGCCCGGGCGTTTTCCGTTCGCAGGCGATCCCGTTCGGCTGTAAGCGAGCGTTTGATGTCTTGAGCCGAGGCGATTTCGTCGGGCAGAACGCTGACTTCGTGCTCCAGTTGGAATTTTTGTAGATTTTCCCGGGCTTTTGCCAGGGCCTGCGCCTGCACCTTGACCTGCTCATCCAGAAAACCCAGGGTCACCTGGGCGGGGTTGACGCGTATCTGGCGAAACATGTCGATGGCGTTTTGTGTCTGGACGGTCACCACTTCTTTCGCCAGTTCCGGCGAGGGCATTCGCGCCGAGACGGTGATAAAGTCAGATTTGTGCTGGGTGTCGATGCGCTTGATCAATTCTTCTGCCGACAGATTCAGGTTCAGATCGGCGATGGTTTTCCACGCCACCGAGGGCAAACGGATGACGTCGTAAAAGTCATCGTGCACGGATTGCAGTTGTTGTTCGGTGGTGAGGGTGGGCGTTCGCGAGAACAGGGTTACCTGCAAGGGATCGCCGGGAATGATCTGCAAGCGCTCATAAGCCACATATTCGGGTTGGCTGGTGGCGTTGATGATGAAAATCACTGCGGTGGTGATCACCGGCAGCAGGATAAACAGCCACCATCGTTTTTTGATGATTTGCAGGTAGCTGGAAAAGGTTCGTTCCGGGGTGTCATTCATGGTGGGGATGTGAAAAAGGGATAGTGAAGATCACTGATTGATTTCCTTGAAAAAGAGCTTCGCCACGGGGGCTCAGAGCGCATGGAGGAGGAAAGGGCGAGGGTTTGGAGATGGTTTTCTCCAGGGACTGCCATGTTTTTCGCGTCTTCGGCGGCTCTGTGTTGAGCGTATCTTTTTTCAGTGGAGCCGTGATTCAAGACGAATGTCCGATGGATGCCTCTTTCATCCTGACGTCTCAATCTTTCGGGCGGTCGAGTGCGCCGTTGATGATGCTGGAAAGCGTCTCCACCCGTTGCTCCCAAGTGTTCTGGCGAGCGATGCGCTGTCGGCGGGTGATGGCTGCGGGCGTGGATTCGGTCAGGGCCTGCGCCACTGCCTGGATGAAGGCGTCTTCATTATCTTCGATATGCAGGACTTCTCGAAAATCCTGCACGGCGGGAATGTCGGTGGCGACGATGGGACGGCCTGTAGCCAGGTATTCGTAGAGTTTGAGTGGGTTGATGTTTTCGGTCCAGTCGTTGTGGGCGTAGGGCATGAGGCACACATCACAGGCGTGCATGTAGGCGGGCAGTTCCGACACCTGTTTGCGTCCCAGAAAATGGCAATTGGGCAGCGCCTGCAAAGGGGCGATGGCGTCTGGCTGCTTGAGTAATACCGGCCCGACCATGAGCAGATGCCAGTCGGGCTGTTGGCGGGCGATGGCTTCCAGCAGGTTCAGGTCTATCTTTTCGTTGATGGAGCCGACATAGCCAATGCGCGGATGGGGGATGTCGGCGACGTCGGGGGGGAATTCCTCGGGTCGCGTTGCAAAATGTTCGTAATCCACGCCGTTGGGGATGAAGTAGGTGTTGGCGTTGTAGGGACGTTTGTTTTTCAGCAGCGTTGCTGAGGTGACGAAAACGAGATCGGCGCGGCGCAGGATGTCCTGTTCGATTTCGCGAATGCGCTGGCGATGGGCCCGGGCGTTCTTGTCATCGGTCAGAGCATAGGCCGAGTATTCGTCGACTGCGTGGTAGATGACCAGTTTTTCGTCCAGATGCCCGATCATTTCCCCCAGATCATAGCGAAAGACCCAGAGAATGGGCTGTGTCATGTCCAATCGGGCCAGCGTGCGACGCAGTTGGCGCTTGCGCAGGGCAAAGGTGATATCGCTGAGAGGAGATTTGCCGGAGATGGGCCAGGCGTTGGCGCTGCGATACACCCACAGGTTGGGCATGGGCTGGTAAAACGTGCTATGCAGCAATGTCTTCATCCCAGCCTGTTTCGTTTGCTGGATGACCGGGCGCAGATAGGGGGTGGGCTCGATGAAGAGAATTTTGTTTTGCCGGGCGAGCCGGGTCATGATCTGATGGCGGTTGCGCCACAGATGATTCCAACTGAGATCGGGAGAAAAACAGACGATGTTCTGGCCGGAAAGCATGATCTTGGGATGAAGGCTATTGTCTGGCTGCCATCAGACGCCGGTAAACGCGGGCGTGTTCGGCTCCGATGGCGGTCCAGTTTCGTTCCTGCGCAAAATCCAGGGCGGTGGCGCCCATTCGGGCCAGATCGGCGTTGCGCGCTTCGGCCAGCACTGCCGCCAGATCCTGATTTTCGGGATCAAACAGGAGGCCGCGCTGGTGGTTGTCCAGCAGTTCGGGAAACGGGCCGATGGCTGGAGCGATGATCGGTTTTCCGAAGGAAAAAGCCAGCAGGGCCGCACCCGAGGTGGTGGCGTCCCGATAGGGGAGCACGCAGATGTCGGCGGCGTTACAGTAAGTCTGAATGTCGCCACCGGGAATGAATTGCGGGATCAAACGGATGCGGGGATGCTCGCCCGTCAATTGCTTCAGGCGTTGGGCGCAGCTTTCATCATTGATCTGCCCGGCCAGAATCAGGGTGGCGTCGGGCATATCGTTCTTCAGGAATGCGGTGATGAGTGCATCCAGACCTTTGTAAGGCCGAATCTGGCCAAGATAGAGATAAACGAAATGATGTGCGGGGATTTCCATCCGAT
>WGCR01000527.1 GCA_015493675.1 Anaerolineae bacterium | reverse complement strand
TTCCAGGGCATCGGAAAGCGGGCCATAGGCATTGCCTACAGCCTTTCGCATCTTCTTTTCCACAGCGGCCAGATCATCGGCCACCAGGATGCGGGCGGCGTCAAGAGAACCGTTCATTGCATGTACACCAGCTGTTTGCGAATGCGCTGGAAAAAATCTCCAGGTCGAAGCACAACGATATCTGGATGACCGGGACGAAAATGGCGGATGTTGAACGTCACCAGCCAATCACAGTTCTCTCTGAGCGCTGCAACCAGGATGGGGAGGTCTTTTGCATCAGCCAGCCCCAGATAGGGCTCCAGTTCCTGGCGGGTGGGCGAGGGCGTCACGATCAACGTTTTGGCGAGCAGATGTTGAAAAACGGGCAGCGCTTTGGGAATCTTCTTTTGCAGATTGCGCGTGGTTTCAGTGATTGCCTGTTCTGATGTGATCGCATCGATCAGCGTGATCTCCGCCAGCCGCAAGATGAGCAAACTGGCGCTATGCTCCCGCGGGGATGCGGCGCCCGCGAAAAGCACATCGGCGTCGACGAAGACCTTGAGTTTGTCACTCATTTTCTTTTTCGTAATCGCCGTAGGTTTCTGCTACATAGCGAGCGCGTTCCTCTCGCAAAGACAAAAGCAAGTCTTCTGTACTGACGCCAGCTTCCAAAATCAAGCGTTCGATCTCCTCTGCCAACTCGGGAACCATGGGCTTCATCGGCGTCAGGATGAAAACGCCATCCAAATCGACCAGATGATAGGTGTCGCCCGTGCGGATACGATACTTTTTGCGCAATTCTGCGGGAAAAGTGACGGTTCCTCTTTGCCGGAATTGGATTGTCGAATTCATAATGAAATGTCCTTCTGAGCCAACGTTTTGCTGAATTTCTGCATAGTCAGTATATCAGAAGGGTGCGTCGATGCCAAAAAAGCGTTGGGCAGTGGTTGTCGTCAAAGAGGCGACTTCAGCAAAGGGCCTCTCCCACAGCTCCGCCAGCTTCTCAGCCGTCAGCTTCACCCGGGCGGGTTCGTTGCGCTTGCCGCGGTAGGGATGGGGCGTTAGGTAGGGAGAGTCGGTTTCGAGCATCAGGCGGGTGGGATCAAGCTGGGCTGCCAGGGCTTGCAGGTCGCGGACGTTCTTGAAGGTGACAGGCCCGGCCAGCCCCAGCACGAATCCCAGATCGTACGCCTCCTGAGCCATGGCCAGATCGCCTGAGAAGCTGTGCAGCACGCCCGGCCAGCGGCGTCGGGCCAGAGGCGTGCCGGGCAGGCGCTCCTGCACCCAGGCCCGCAGCTCGGCCATGATGAGCTCGTGGGTTTCGCGGTCGTGAATGACGACGGGCAGGCCCAGGTCCGCGGCCAGGTCCAGTTGCAGCCGCAGCACGCGGACTTGCTGATCCAATGGCGCGGTCTTCCAGTAATCATCCAGGCCGATCTCGCCGATGGCGACCACTTTGGGATGGGCGGCCAGCGCCCTGATGTCGTCCAGCATGGCGGGCTGGAAGTCGGCGCAGTCGTTGGGATGAATGCCCACGGCCGCGTAGACTTCGGGGTAGCGCCCGGCCAGGGCCACGGCCTGGCGGCTGCTGGCCACATCCACGCCCTGGGTGATCATGGCAATCACGCCCGCGGCGCGGGCTCGGGCCACCACCTCATCCCTGTCTTCATCGAAATGAGGCAGGTCCAGATGGCAGTGGGAGTCAATCAGGGGCGCAAGCGCGGACATTCCCGGGCTACTTCTCCAGCCCCGCCATCTTCATGCCCGCGGCCAGGATGGCGTTGAGTTTGTCGCCGTGGGTGGTTTCGGCGTAGACGCGGATCAGGGGCTCGGTGCCGCTGAAACGGATGGTGAGCCAGCCGCCATCTTCCATGATGAATTTGTAGCCGTCGATGGTGACCTTCTCCTTCACCTTCAGCCCGGCAATCCGCTCGGGCATAGCTGCATCCAGGCGGAGTTTGGCGCTTTGTTTGAATTCATTGGAAGGGAGGCGGGTATCGATGCGATGATAGTAGTGCGGCCCGCCCACCATGGCGAACAGTCGATCCAGCAGTTGCGTGGGTTTGAGGCCCGTCTTCACCATCAAATCCAGAAGGAAGAGGTTGCCGAGGATGCCGTCGCGCTCGGGGATGTGATCGCCGAACGCGTAGCCGCCGCTCTCCTCGCCGCCGATCATGGCGTGCACTTCCTGCATCTTGGGCGCGATGTACTTGAAGCCAACGCCCGTTTCGTAGATGGGCACGTCGAATTTGGCGGCCAGTTTGTTGAGCATGGTGGTGGTGTTCAGGCTCTTGACGATGGGCCCGCGCTCGCCGCGAATTTCCAGGAAATACATGGCC
>WGCR01000526.1 GCA_015493675.1 Anaerolineae bacterium | reverse complement strand
TTCGTCCACCTCCCGGAGGTCAACAAGCAGTCATCCCCCTGAAATCCAAAAGAGCCATAACTTTTCAACCTTGCGCTCAGTTTATAGGCTGATGTCGGGCAGGAATTGGCGGTAGTCAAAATTCGCGGCCCGATCTTGCACCAGGCCCAAAAACGGCGTTTGCCCGAAATCAGGGAAAACCTCCGAGAGATGCCCGTTGAGCAGGCGTTTTTTCACGATCTCGCTGAGTACGGTGCGATAATCGGTGGTGATAGCCAGATCACCGCGGTCCAGGGCCTCCTCGGCCAGGCCCGGCCAGTCACCATACACCCGACCGCCATTGACGCCGTCGCCCATGAGCAGCATGACGTTGCCGTGCCCGTGATCGGTGCCGCGGCTGGCGTTCTCCTGCACCCGCCGCCCGAATTCGCTCATGGCCACCACGGTGATGCGGTGCATGTCGTCCTGCAGATCGGTGTAAAAGGCGCTGAGACCCGCAGCCAGCTCCTGCAATAAATTCGCCATCGCCCCTTCGACGCCGCCCTCACTGGCGTGGGTGTCCCAACCATCCAGATCGATGGCGGCCGCCTCCAGGCCAATATCCGCCCGAATGAGCTGGGCGATCTGCTTCAGGCCCGCGCTGAAGGCGTTCTCATCATACTCGGCGCCGTGCTGCGGCTGATACTGCGCCGGATCCGCAGCCGCCAGGAAATCGAAGGCCTCGAAAATCAGGCGCCCCTCCTCTTGTAGCCAGCCATCGCCCGCGTAGAGATGTTGCAAGGTCTGCTGCACCCGATCGATCTCCTGCTCATTGCCGGTGAGTTTGAATCCCTCGATGGATTTGAGGGCCAGGGCGGAGATTGGCCCGGCCAGAGATTTTTGCAGAATGCTGCCCATCCCTACAGCCCGAAACGGCGAGTCGTTTTGCGAGGCCATGCTGCTGAGATGCCGGGCCAGCCAGCCGGTGGAAACGGAGAGATCGCCGGGAGCGCCCCGTTCCATGTAATCCTGGGCCGTGAAATGAGAGCGGGAGGGATCGGGCGAACCGGAGGCGTGCACAAAGGCCAGGTCCCCCTCGGTGTAGATATCCTTGAGCGGCTCCAGCACCGGATGCAGCCCGAAGAAACCGTCCAGATCCACCGCCCCCTGGGGCTGATCGGGATCGGGAATGGCTATGGTGGGGCGCAAGTCATGATAACGGGCCTCGGCGTAAGGAACGACCGCGTTAAGGCCGTCCATGGCTCCGCGCAGAAAAATGCAGATGAGGATGTCGCCCGCGGGGCCTCCGGCAGTGGCGCTGAAGGCCACCCGGGGCCGCAGTCCGGGCCGGAACAAACCGGTCAAAGCGGAAAGACCGGATAACTTCAAGAAATTGCGTCGCGTAACATTCATGAGAACGCTCCTGGACATTTAGGCGCTGACTGATCCAGCCAGCCAGGGAAAGTGAGGAAGCTACATCCGGGATAGGCGTCTAGCGCCACTGGAAATAAGGAGAATCCAGCAGCAGGGCCGCCAGTTCGGGAATGCGGCGGCGATGCGTCGGGTTGGTGATGTCGAAAGCATCGTCATCCCCCAGCAAATACGCCAAAAGCTGCGCCCGATCATCGGGATGAATGGCTTGATGCAGGATCAGATCGGTAAAGAAATCAACCGTCTCTTCCGCGCCGGCGGCATCTCCCAACTCAGCCTCGAATGCGTCCCAGGGAACCTGAGCGCCTCGATCGCGCCCTTCGGTCAGGGCCAGACCGATGTTCCAGCGAGCGAGCAAGGCGTTGGCGTTCAGCCAGGAGGCCGCATCATCAGGATAGCCATCGGGCGTGGGCCAGGCGAACAGAGGCTGCCCCAGCAGGAACAACGCCCGAAACATGCTGACCCCGCGGGCGTCCGGTATCTCCAGAGTGCGCACCGCGGCGCCGATCAGATCGAAGGGACGGCGGAACTTCCGCCCGGCGCTGGCCTGGAAATCCTCGTGCGTGAGGATGGTGCGCAATACCGCCCGAATATCCCCGGATGTCTGCCGAAAAACGTTCGCCGCCGCGTCCACCACACCCGCCGGCGGATCATCTGCCACGAAGCGGACGCAAAGACGATGAGCCACGTAGTGGCTGGCGGAATCATGGCTCGCCAGGATATCCAGCGCCTCCTCCCCATCCTCCTGGCCCCGACCAGCGGGCAGGACACGCCCCAGCAAAGTCTTTTGGCCCCGATCATGACGGCGGGAAACAAAGAGAAATTCACCGGTCTGCCGGTTGACCGCCCAGCCGGTGAGGGCGCGGGCCATTTCCTTGACGTCCCCTTCGGTATAGCCGCCATCGACGCCCAGGGTGTGCAATTCCATCAACTCCCGGGCGTAATTCTCATTGGGCGCTTCGGCGGTGCTGCTGGCGTTGTCCAGGTAGACAAGCATGGCGGGGCTATGGGCGTCTGCGCCCAACAGCTCCCGGAAGGGGCTAAACGCATGCTTGCGCATCACCTCCCGGTCCTCCACTGTCTTCAGCAATCGCACCGGGCCATCGAAGATGTTAACGGAAAAGTGATTGCTCCAATAATCCACCATGACCTGCAACAATTGGCGCTGGCTATAAACGGCTCGTTCCAGGGTGGCGGCGTAGAGTTCCGAGCGAATGCGCGGAAAATCATCCAGCGCCTGCAATTCGGGCGGGCTCATAGCCAGCGTTTCATATCGCCGAGCGATGCGGTCTTCCAGGCGGCTGTCGTCGATGGCGTCGGGCGCAAGCTGCTCCTCGATCCAGGCGTCCACGCCCATGGCCCGCACCCGGCTCAGCTCTCCGCGAGTAGGCCCGAAGCTGGCCCGGCGCAGCACATGCAGGGCGGGATCGATATCGCCGCTGGCAGGGGAGCCGCGCCAGCGGATGGCGGGTCGGTCTCGGGCGGGCGCAGATCGGGCGGTGGCAACGCCGCGGGCGGTGGCGCCAATGGCAAGCGCGGCCACCCCACTGGTTTTGAAAAAATCTCGTCGTGTAAAAGGCATGGTGGACGCTCCTGGAGTGAACGAAGAAAAACGACAGGCGCTTTCTATGCAACCAAACGCCTTCGTTCAGATCAATAATCGCATCTAAATCCAAACGAAGTGACAGTCACCCTCACAGTCATTTTTTGGCTCACCGGATTCTACGGGGCCGCCAGATCTCCGGCAGATGACGAGTATTTTTTTGGCTTGACCGAGAGGTTTTCGTCCACTTCCCGGGGGCCAAAAAACAGACGCTCCCTGAAATCCAAAAGAGCCATTTTCATTTCCGACACTGTCTATTGTCATCTCAAATTATCAAGCAACCGTCATCAAAGTGTAAAAAATATGTAATTTCTGATCAAACGCCCCCCTCAGCAAGGCGAAAATGGGCTTTCCTAACCCGGACAAGCCGGAACCCAAAAAGCTTATCTCACGCAAAGTCGCCAAGACGCCAAGCTTTTCTTTGCCTATTTTTTCCTTTGCGGCTCTGCGTCTTTGCGTGAGACATTTTCTTGTAGCACCAGCAAAGACTTCATCGATAAGGATACTATGGCATTCAGGCCGCTTTCCGATTTTTGTATAATCCCCCACAATTAAATACAATAGGGGGCGCGTTTACCGAGCGCCATTTCTCCCTCTCACAAAAAGATAAGCGTGACCCAATGAAGGATCATCTCGACAAACTCCAACGACTCAAGCAGGAAGCATTGCAGGGGGCGGCGAAAAGCGCGTGCAAAAACAGCACAGCTTGGGCAAACTGACCGCGCGGGAACGGCTGGAGCAGCTTCTGGATGCCGGTTCTTTTCAGGAATTGGGGATGTTCGTCAAACATCAGGTCACAGATTTTGGCATGGACAAGAAACGCTTTCCCGGCGATGCGGTGGTGACCGGTTTTGGCGCCATCGACGGGCGGGAGGTGGCCGTCTACGCCCAGGATTTCACCGTGTTAGGCGGCACCTTTTCGGAGATGCACGCCCGCAAGATCGTGCAATTGCAGGACCTGGCGCTGGAAGCGGGCAGGCCCATCATTGGCCTGATGGATTCGGGCGGCGCTCGCATTCAGGAGGGCATACGCGGGCTGGCTGGCTACGGAGCCATGTTCACCCGCAACGTGCTTTCCTCGGGCGTGGTGCCGCAGATTTCGGTGATGCTGGGACCCACAGCGGGCGGTTCGGTTTACGCCCCGGCCCTGACCGATTTCGTGATCATGGTGCGCAACGCCAGCTACATGTTTCTCACCGGCCCGGAGGTGGTGCATGCCGTGACGGGCGAAGAGGTGAATAATGAAGAACTGGGCGGCGCCATGGTGCACAACGCCCACAGCGGCGTCGCTCATCTCCTGGCCGATGATGAAATCAACGCATTGGAGATGACCAAGCTGCTGTTGAGCTATCTGCCCCAGAACAATACCGAGGACCCGCCGCGGGCCGTGGCCTCCGATCCGCCCGATCGCCGGGATGAATCGCTGCTCACCATCGCGCCGCCCGAGGAAAATCAGCCCTATGACGTCAAAGCTGTCATCCAGGCGGTGGTGGATTATGGCAGCTTTCTGGAGGTGCAGCCCTACTTCGCCCGCAATGCCGTGGTGGGCTTTGCGCGGATGGACGGGCATGTGGTGGGCGTCGTTGCCAATCAACCGGCGTTTCTGGCAGGCGTGCTGGATATCGACGCCAGCGATAAGATCGCTCATTTCATCCGCATCTGCGACGCCTTCAACATCCCCATCATCACCTTCGTCGACACGCCCGGCTTCCTGCCCGGCGTCAACCAGGAACATTACGGCGTCATTCGCCACGGGGCCAAGATTATTTACGCTTATGTCGAGGCCACCGTGCCCAAGATATCGGTCGTGCTGCGCAAGGCCATGGGCGGCGCCTACATCGCCATGAGCTCCAAAGAGATGCGCAGCGATCTCGCCTTCGCCTGGCCCACAGCCCAGATCGCGGTCATGGGCGCAGAAGGAGCGGTGCGCATCCTGCATCGCAGAGATCTGGCCCAGGCGGAAAATCGGGCGCAACAAGAAGCCGAATTCGTGCAAAAATACCGGGAGACCTTTTTCAATCCCTACATCGCCGCAGAACTTGGCTATATCGATGACATCATCGACCCCCGGGAAACGAGACCCCGGCTGATCCGGGCGCTGGCCTATCTCCGCACCAAGGTGCAGCAAAATCCGCCCAAAAAACATGGTCTGATGCCGGTTTAACCCCCGCCTCCTCATGCCTCTGCCACCTACTCTTTATCCCCATGTCTGATTTACGATTCGGTTTCATGCTCATGCTTTACGGCATGGGCCTGGTGTTCCTCATCCTGGCCATGTTGTGGGGCGTCATCGCCATCTTTCAGCGAATCGATCGGCGGATGCTGGCTACAGAAGAAGAAAAGGCGCAGCGGGAGACCGCAGCGTCTTCGCCGCCGACGGCGTCCATCGCTCCCGAGCTCCTGGCCGCTATCCTGGTGGCGCTGGATCGTTACCGACAGGAGGAAGCGGGCAAGATCAGCACGCAAAAACGCTATTCGCCCAGGGAAATCGAACAGGGGCAGGCCCGATGGGTGGCGGTGGGCCGGGCCTATCAACTGCGCTCCAACATCGTTCCCCGCAGGAGAAACTCTCGATGAAGCGTTACACCATTGCGATTGGCGACAAAACTTATATCATCGGTCTGCAACAGCAAGAAAACGAAAACCAGTTCCGGGTGTTGGTGGGCGGAAAAGTCTACGATTTGAGGATTTTGGAGGAGGAAGAGACCGATATTGCGATTCCCGCCGTCGAAATCATCGAAGCCAAAAAAGAAAAACCGGCGTTGGCGCATAAGCCGCCGGAGCTACTGCCCCGGACGCCCAAATCGGAACCGCCCGACCTGCCTGGCTCTCCCACCTCTGACGAGGAGCTCCCCGGTGAGTTACGGGCGCCCATGCCCGGCGTCATCATCGAGATCAGCGTACAGCCCGGCGCACGCGTCTCCCGGGGCGATCAGCTTCTGGTGCTGGAAGCCATGAAGATGAAGAACCCCATCCGTTCGCCCCGAGACGGCATCGTGGACGCCATCCACATCCAGACAGGCCAAAGCGTGAATTTCGACGATCTCCTGCTGAGCTACCGGGAAGGATGACGCTATGAATCTGTTCTCTACGCTCTTCACCGGTCTGGACGCCCTCACCTGGGGGAATGTGCTGATGATTGCCGTGGGCGGTGCGCTGATCTATCTCGCCATCGTCAAGGAATATGAACCGGTGCTGCTGTTGCCCATCGGGGCCGGCGCGATTCTGGCCAATCTGCCGCTGTCGCCACTGGTGGGAGAAAGCGGCCTGCTGACCATTCTCTACAAAGCGGGCGTGGGCAATGAGCTCTTCCCGCTGCTGATTTTCGTGGGCATCGGGGCAATGACCGATTTCGGACCGCTGCTGGAGCAGCCCTACATGCTGCTGCTGGGCGCGGCCGGGCAGTTCGGCATCTTCGGCACGCTGTTTCTGGCCCTGCTGCTGGGCTTCGATATCAACGAAGCCGCCTCCATCGGCATTATCGGGGCCATCGACGGCCCCACCTCCATCTATGTCAGCAACATGCTGGCCCCGCACTTGCTGGGTCCCATCGCAGTGGTGGCTTACAGCTACATGTCTCTGGTGCCCATCATCCAGCCTCCCATCATGCGGGCGCTGATCACCAAAAAAGAACGGCGCATTCACATGCCTTACAGCGAAAACCCGGTAAGCCGCCGCACCCGCATTCTGTTCCCGATCCTGGTGACCATCGTCGTGGGGCTGCTGGTGCCCATGGCCATCCCCCTCATCGGCATGTTGATGCTGGGGAATCTGATGAAGGAATCGGGCGTGGTGCAGCGTCTGGTGGGGGCCTCCGAAAATGAGATCGCCAATGTGGTGACGCTGTTTCTGGGGCTGGCCATTGGCGCCACCATGCAGGCCAGCGTCTTCCTGAAGATGGACACCCTGCTCATCCTGATTCTGGGCATCTTCGCCTTCGGTCTGGATACAGCCGCGGGCCTGCTGTTCGCCAAATTCCTGCGTTGGGTGGTGCGCGGGCCGCTGAATCCTCTCATTGGCGCCGCGGGCATCAGCGCCTTCCCCATGGCCGCCCGCGTGGTGCAAAAGGTGGCGCAGGAGGAGGATTTCGAGAATTTCCTGCTCATGCACGCCATGGGCGCCAACACCGCCGGTCAAATCGCCAGCGTGGTGGCGGGCGGGGTGGTGCTGGCGCTGTTTGCGGCGAAGTAAAAAAGACCTTCGAGGTTTGCGAAACCTCGAAGGTCTCATTTTCTAGCGATTGCGCCCGTAACGCTCGTGACTGGAAACCCAGTCGGTGGTGGAGATGGCCGCGGCCAGCGAAATCTCACCCGCCAACACGGTGGCGGCGATGATCTCGGCGAATTTCTTGACCTTGCCCTTGCCATAGCAGCCCAGAATCTCCAGGGATTCTCGCTGGGTGGCCAGGCCCACGCCCCCACCGTAGGTGGCGACGATGAGGGAGGGGATGGTGATGGAGATGTAGAGATCCTTTTCCTCGGTGAGTTCAGCATAGAGAATGCCCGCCGAGCTCTCCGAAACATTGGCCACATCCTGACCGGTGGCGATGAAAATAGCGGTAATGCCGTTGGCCGAGTGCAAACCGTTGTTATTCGCGCCCGAAAGAATCGCGCCCACATTGGCCACGCCATAATGATAAGCCAGACTTTCCGGCTCCACCCGCATTTTCTGGATGAGCACGTCGCGGGGGATGGTGGCTTCGGCGATGACGCGCTTGCCGCGAGTGCGCATCACATTCACCTGCGAGGCTTTCTTGTCGGTGGCCAGGTTGGATTCCAGATAGAAGCGGGTGATGTTGCCCGGATAGTTATCGATCATCCAGGCGGAAGCGGCAAAGGTGGCCCGACCGACCATGTTCTGCCCGGCGGCGTCGCCCGTGGTGTAGTTGAATCGCAGATAGGCGAATTTATTGGAGAGATAGTAATCGATGTAGGTGAGCTGGGCGACGCTGGAAGTGGCCTCCGCCTCCTCTTTCACCTTGTCGAAATGATCCTGCACCCACTTGATGAAATCCCGGGCCTGACGGGCGTTGTCGAAAACAAACACCGGCGCCCGCTGCATGGCGTCTCCCACCACCGTCACCGTCGCACCTCCCGACAGATTCAGCACTTTCATGCCGCGGTTATAGGAAGCCACCAGCGTGCCCTCAGCAGTGGCCATGGGTACGATAAATTCGCCTTCAGCGTATTCGCCATTGACCTGAATGGGCCCGGCGAATCCAAGCGGAATCTGAGCCACGCCGGTGAAATTCTCGATATTGCCTTTGGTGATATGAGGATCGAAAGAATAGTGAGGAATGTGCTTCAGCTTGACGCCAGTGTATTTCTCGACAAATTTCTGTCGGGCCCTGATGATGGCGTCGGAGTAATCATCGACAGGATCCCGGGGAATCCCCACGATTTTCGCTTCCTCCTCGCTGACGGAGTCTTCGACTTTGACCTTGAGCTTGCCATAGCCCTCAGCCGCGAACTCAATCTCGATCTTGTGTTTCCCCGGCTGCAGGGGATCAATGGCCAGGACGACTTCCAACATGCGTCGCAAGGGGAAGAAAAGGGGCTGCATTTCCAGTTGGGCGGGCGTCAACACCGACCCCTGCTCATCTTCAATTTGCAGGACAATTTTATCCATCGGAACAGCTTTGCCATCGATTTTGACGCCATGCAGGGCGGTCAGCGTCACATCGGTCAGCCGATTTTTAATCTTGAAGGCAACGCCTTCGCCCGAATTGCGAAGGCTGCCAAAATTATAGAGCTGCTTCAGCAGCATACTGGGAATACGCATAGCGTTTCACCTCCTGAGGTTGGATTGGAAAACGGGATCGAAAAAATGGGGGCTCTTTTGGATTTCAGGGGATGACTGCTTTTTGTGACCTCCGGGAGGCGGACAAAAACCGCCCGGCCAAGCCAAAAGTTACTCGTCCACCTCCCGGAG
>WGCR01000525.1 GCA_015493675.1 Anaerolineae bacterium | reverse complement strand
GGCCAAAGCCAGTCCCAGCGCCATCCAGAAGATGGGCCGCCGTTGCGCCCCGCGTGAGAACCAGAGAAAAGCCAGATAAAGAAAAATGAACCCCGAAATCAGTAACGAGCTGATGCCAAGACCGCCAAAGAAACGCATGGGAGCCTGGCTGAAGGTGAGCAGAAAACGAATGACCAATACGTCCAAAAAAGACGCAGGGATGCGTCGGAACCCATAATGACTGCGCCCGGCCTTGCGCGGATACCAATTGGTGGGCGTCTCGCCCACTCGCCAGCCCTGATCCGCGGCGATGTGCAGCAAAAAGCGATGCCAGTCGGAGCGCAGGGGCGGCAGGGACTCGACGACCTCCCGCCGAAACCCCTTGATCCAGTTGGCGTCATGCACATGCACATCGAACAGGCGGCTGCTGACCGCGTTGTAAATCGCCGAGGCGGCCTCCTTGCCATCGGCCCGGCCCTGTCGCCACCCCGAAACCACATCATAGCCTTCTTGCAGCTTGTGATAAAGCTTGGGGATATCCTCGTCGGGATGGGATTCCAGGTCTGCGGGCAGGAAGATGATGAAATCGCCGCGGGAGGCGTGAAAGCCGTTTTGCAGGGCCACAGTCAGACCGCGGTTGCGGCGATGCCGGATGAGGCGCAGCCAGGGATAGCTTTCCAGCAGGGACTCGATGACGTCGCCCGTGCCATCCACACTACCATCATCCACAAAAACAAGCTCGCCCGGCACGCGCATCGCCTCGAAGGCGCGGGCCGTGCGTTCGACCAATTCTGTGATATTGTCGGCTTCGTTGTAGGCGGGGATAAGAACGGAAATGGTGGGAGACATAGTTTTCAGTAATCAGAACGCTCTGGCGGCATGTCGGTGGCGTGACTTTCAATCCTCGTCATCTTTTTCGATCGCCATCTGACCCCGCCCGAGAATGATGGTCAACCCCAACAGGATCAGTCCAACAAAAATGACGATATTCCAGCCTATGCCCAGGAGGATGACAGCAAAAACGATAAACCCGGCCAGTGCTGCCAGCCGCGCCCGCACGCCCAGAAAAAGGAACGGCAACGCCACCAACAGCATCAATGCCAGACCGCCTGCCGCGAGATCGCTGGAAAAAGCAGTGGTGTAGACATCGAAATGAAAGATGATATCCGCCAACACCGTCGCTGTTGCCATTGCCGCCAGCAGCCGGATGCTCAGCGCCAGCCAGCCGGTCAGCGCCTGGTTGATCGCCGCGGCCAGTTGCCGATATTGGCTCTGCTCGGGATCCAGCAACCCGGCAAAGATAAACCAATCGCGCAGGGCGACCAGAAAATAGGGCAATCCAAAAAGCAACCCCAGTAATACAGCGAAGCTGCCAGACGAAAGCGGCCACAATGCAACGCTGACTGCAATCAGATAAAGACCATTCAAAAAGTGCTGCAAGCGCTCCGGGGGGCGATGCAAAAGCTTTCCCTTGCGTCCCAGCCAACTGATGGTGAACAGTTGCAGATAGTTCATCACGCCGATGAGAAGAAACCAGGGGTCCAGTCGCCCGTAATGAATGGCCAGCGCCGTGAGGATCAGCGTTCCCAGCGCCCGGAACTCCCGGGCGAGATGTCCGCCCCCCGCAGTCGCCTGATTCAGCCTGCGCGCCGCCGGCCCGTTCAGAGCGTCGACGATGATCGCAACGGTGGCCAACAAGGCAGGCAGCCATCCCAGCATCCCCTCCGGGAACGTCACCAGCAGGAATCCGGCCAGCAACGCGTAACACAGCCCCGAGAATAGCGTCAGCATCACGCCGACACCGATGCCCGCAGAGGAATTTTCCCGCCCCGGTCGGTGCATCAACGGCAACACCTGCTTGAAAATACGCAGTTCGTAAAAAATAGCCAGGCCAGACACCATAGCCCATCGTCCCACCGTTTCAGGAACCCATCGCAGCAGCAGCCATTGCGCCATGCCCAACAGGACAATGACCGCCACGGCCGCCGCGATCAGCCAATCGCGATTGAGGCGCTTGCGGGCTTGCACAGACAAAGTTTCGGAGGAAGAATAAGAAGACATGAGAACCAGAAAAAAAACGCGGCGGGAACGCTCCCCGCGTGACGCCCATAACTTTAGCACAGCCCTACTTGACACTCAAACTTCTTTGACTTACCCTTTTAGGGGATGACGCTCTCACGGCATTTTGTAATGCCCGCGAGCGTCTCCCTCTCCGACCGCCCCCGCGTCTTTTGGCGCGGGGGATTGATCCCCCCAAAATACGAGGTCAAAATGAACGATCAAATCGAACAAATTGCAGTCTTTATAGACTTTGAAAACATCGCCCGCTGGGCGGAAGAAGTTTTTCTGGATTTTGAACTGACGCCAGTCATCGAGTATCTGCAAAGCCGGGGAGCGCTGGTGATCAAGCGGGCGTATGGCGACTGGAGTCGCTTTTCTCATTATCGGGATGAGATGATGGAGAATGCCATTGATCTCATCCAGATGTACAGTGTGCGCGCCGGCAAAAACCGGGCCGATATCCGCATGGCCATGGACGCCCTGGAAACGGCCATGACCCGCCCTCATATCCGCACATTCGTCATCATCTCCGGTGACAGCGATTTTGGCGCCCTGGTAAGCAAATTGCGGGAGTACGGCAAATACACTCTGGGCATCGGCCCGCGACAGATCACGCACCGCCTGCTGGTCAAGTCCTGCGATGAATTCGTGTATCTGGAAACATTGCTGGGCGAAAACACCGCCGTATCAGAGCAAACCGCCACCGATATGCAGGCCGGACGCAGCCTGCTGCGAAAAGCGTTGCGGGCCCTGGGTCAGCGCGGTGAAACGCCCGTCACCACCGCCCGCCTGCGCCAGACCATGATCTCCATGGACCCAACCTTCAATGAGGCAAACTTCGGCTTTCGACAATTCAAGGATTGGCTGGAAGCGAATGTCGATGTCGTGGATCTGCACATGCAGGACTTCCGATTTTATGTTTCATTGAAAGAATCAGGCAATGCCGAATTCGCGGCCAGCGGCATCCTGCCCACCCCGGCAGCGGCATCGCCGACCCGCCCCAAGCTCGAAACGCCGATGGATCTGAGAACGCAATATCGGCAGATTTTCTCCCGGCTGAAGATGACCGCAGCCGATTTCACCACCCGCCGCGATGTCCTGCGCGACATCTATCGGGAACTCAGCGAGCACCCCGGGGAATACACCACCGACAGTCTGCTGGAAACCCTGCGCGAACGCTATGAGATGCAGGGCATCGGGCGCAGCAAGACCATGCTCCGTCATATCTGGCAGATGGGCTTTCGGCAACGGGCTTTCGACTACGGCGATCAATCAGCTTCGGTGCGCACGCCCGTCTGGCTGGCGCCCGATATCGACAGCGAGTCCGCATTCGTGCGCCGGGCCGAATCGGGCTTTGTCTACGCCGTGATTCACGCCGGGATTGATGTGGATGTGGAGGAACTGGCCGCAGTGCTGGTCAATGACAGGGAACAGGCCGATTATATCCAGGCGCTGCTCATCGAGCTGGAGGCCCGCGGCCTGATCGTGGAGGAAGATAATCGCTATCGTCTGCCCGGCCACTCCGCTATCCCCCTCTGCGACCAACCGGTGCTGCGCCGCATCTGCCGCGAGATCGAACAGGTGCAATTGCCGGAAAAAGCCGCTCGCGGGCCCGAAAAAGCCTTCAACCTGGCCAAACGGGCCATGATCCAACGCTCGCAGGATTTCTCCGCCTCCGCCCACAGCTATCTTTACGCCTGCCGCATTCAGTGGGACGCGGTCATGAGCCAGGACCCGGGCGCCACCCTGGAAGACCTGCGCTGGCTCATCGCCTCTTACGCATCGGTGAAAGCAGGCGAGCTTTCCCAGGTGGATAAAAATTACAGTCAGTCCCGGGGCTATTACCTGGCCTTCTTTGCCCTGGTGCAGGAGGACGATCCCCTGTGGAGCCGGATGCGCGGGCTCATCAACCCCATGCTGGCCTACTACTGGGCCAACGCCGGACGGGAGCTGGGCGTCGATGTCTCATCCTGGAATCTCAGCTCCTCCCTGCCCGCTCAGGTGGCCATGCACGCGGTCAATCACGAAAACGCCGAACTGGTGGCGGGGTGGCGACAGCGCACCCGCGACCTGGCCGAAGTCAATCCCGTCGTCCTTTCCCGCGTGGTCGAGCAAATCCGCCACAATTACGCCGACCAGCCAGCCTATCTCCAGGCCGCCAACGAGATCCAGAACATCCTGAAAGAAATCAATCGCCCGGTGCTGCTGTCATAAGCCAGTTGCCCGGTGCGCAAGAGAAAAGAGAGGGGCGGCAGGGGCAAGTGATATTATCGGAAATAAGAAAGTCTTTGCTCACGCTTGGCATCATGCTGCTGCCGACAAAAACTCAAAGATTAATGAACAATGATTAATGAACAATGATTAAAGGCTAAATCAGCATGGTTTTCACTTTAATCATCACTCACTAATCATTGATTCGGGCATGATTGAGTGGAATGCGGAGAATCCACCTCGCAGTGGGTTATTTCCAATAATGGCTCTTTTGGATTTCAGGGGGTTGACTGCTTTTTGACCTCCGGGAGGTGGATGATAACTTGTTTGCTGCCTGCCTTCTTTTCGCCAGGCAAGAATGAAAATTTTTTCCACGGCCTTTGCACCCACCTCCCGGAG
>WGCR01000524.1 GCA_015493675.1 Anaerolineae bacterium | reverse complement strand
GGGTCATAGTAGCGGGCGCTGTAAAAGTACAGGCCGATGGCGTGGTCGCAACGCTGGCCCGGAATGGGCCCCACGCCAGGCGCCCAGGGCCGCAGAGGGAGAATCCGGCGGTTGCGCCCGACGCCGCCGGGGCCGCGGGCGAGGACGCGGGCGCTCGGGCCTGGGCGTTACGATGGGGTGACTACGGGCGACGGGGCGGGAAAATCTATGGGGTTGGAAAGGTGCTGGGGAGAGAATATTGGATATTGGGGATTGAGAAGATTGTAGCAAGGAGCGGGCCGGGCGCAACAGGGTCGTTGGCGGGCCGTCGTTCCGCCGCCCGGAGGCTTCAGCTTCGGGCGGCGCGTGGGCCAGGGATCAGTCTTCCGAACCCCTCAAACGCCATACGGGATTCCCGCCGTTATCGAACAACATGGTCTCCTCCTGCGTTAGGACATTGACCTTATAAATTTGTCCCGGGCCGACGTCCCAAATAACAGAACAATGCCCCTTCGGACAGCGATGGAAAACAATCCACTGCCCATCAGGAGAAAAAGAGGCAGCGGGCGGCCATGAAAAAAGGCCATTCTCATACCATCCTTTCACATTCACCAGCTCATGCTCCTCCGTGCCATCAGGACGCATCAATCGGATGCTGTTCACATCGGTGTAGGCAATCCACTTGCCATCTGGAGAAAAGGCGGGAGCCCGATAGGGGGACTGGATGTCGTTGTTCGTGATGTCAAGGGTCTTCAGAATCCGCAACTCCGAGGTGTTCGTGTCCAGCAGCACAATTTCCGTCTTCACAGGCAAATTCATTTCGCGTTCCGTGCGACTGAACACGATGAAATTCTCGTAGGCCGGGTTCGTTCCCAATTCGAGGTCCCTGGTCTCCTCCAGGTAATCCTTTACCAATCGGCACCATTTGAAATTGATCCTGACCAGGTGTTTACTGTCCTCACCGCCGCGAACCACGGCGATGATATCATCTGTCCCTGGCACAGAGCCCATTTCCCACACCCAAAATCGTGGACATTCTTTGATATAATCGTTGCCTTTGGTGAAAAAGGTTTTCCCCCATGGACCAATCCACAACAGGTAATTGGCGCCCTTCCCACCCCACCACAACCTCGATGGGGGTTCCTCAATCTCTACAAGGCCGCTCCCATCGGGATGGATGAACCCCATGAAATCGTCCGAGACAAAGACAATTTCTCGGTCGGGTATGGGCGTATCGAACCGTTCTGGCGGAAGTGAAATACAACCAACCAATACAGCAACGCTCAGCAACAGTACTGCAAAGAGTATCCAATGATTCGTGCGCTTCATGGTGACCTCGTCATCCTGCCATGGCAGGAGCAGGAGAGATGCTAAGGGTGATAGACAATCATGATGCGGTTGCGCGAGCCTAACCAGATGACAGGCTGCGACCACGCCCAATTACCTTTACGGAAGTTCACGCCTGTATCAAAATTCTGCCATGGCATGGGTTTTACCTCGTTTTTCGTCACGGCTGGGTCCAGGTAATAAACCGTGTCGGCTTTCGTGTCATACCCAACCACATTGACGTAATGCCCGCGCACGGGGCCAAACATGACCAGGGTAGTGACCGGATAGCCTTTCTGCAATGTGTCGATGAGCTCATCCTGCGAGGCGTCCATCCGCACCTCTGCCCGATATGCGATGCCTTCTTTGGCGGCATTCTCGTTGAATGCCTTGGCCAGCCACTTCGGACGCGTTGCGCCCATATAAAGCCAGCGGGTCAACGGCACGGGAATGTCATTCTGCGTCCACTTTTTACTCGTCAACGCATTCAAGATCGTGGCCACGCTGGTGGGGCCGCAAGAGAAAGCATCTTGCTGGGAGCAGCGGGGAGCTGCCCACCATTGCTTGTTTTTGCCCAGCGCCCAATACACCTGAGTAACATTTCCCGAAGCTGTTTGCACACTACTTTGAGACGGTTGGCTTCCGCTCGGTGACGGAGAGGATGGAGAGGGAGGCTGTGCGCCGTTATTGGGCTGATCACCCGGACAGTTCTCGCCCGGAATGCAATGCCCGCTCGGGTCCGTATAACGCACCGGGTTATTGCCCGCGTAGCTATACCTGTTCAGGCTCTGCGGGTCGCCCGGCTCCGAGACGATGGCGTCGGGCTGGATGAAGCGCCCGAGCGCAGGGTCGTAGTAGCGGGCGTGGTAAAAGTGCAGGCCGATGGCGTGGTCGTAGCGCTGGCCCGGAATGCGCCCCGCGCCAGGCCGCCAGGGCCGCAGAGGGAGAATGCGGCGGTTGCGCCCGACGCCGCCGGGGCCGCGGGCGGGCGAGGACGCGGGCGCCCGGGCCTGGACGTTACGGTGGGACGACTACAGGCGGTGGGGCGGGAAAAATCTATGGGGTTGGGAAGGTGCGGGGAG
>WGCR01000523.1 GCA_015493675.1 Anaerolineae bacterium | reverse complement strand
GGGATCGGGCGAATCCGACCACGATGCCCTCCCCGCCTACGCGGAGACCGACGCGGACGAGCTGGGCCGCATCCTCCGTCAGGAGATGCAGGCCACCGCTCGCGGCTACACGCCCGCACCCGAGGACGAGCTCCGCACCTGCTCCCTGCGCCCCTCCCCGCCCGATCCCCAGGCCATGCGCCTGGCTCGCACCCTGCAACCCCGCTTCCAGACCCGACGCGGCGGCCAGGAGGTGGCCGCGCCAGGCCGCCTGAATCGCCTGGACATGGCCCGCGGCGCGCCCATCCCCCTGCGCATGGGCCTGCCCGGCCGCGAAGCTCCCGCGCCGCAGCTCATCCTGGCCATCGACCTCTCCTCCAGCATGTTCATCGGACGCGGAGAGAGGGCTCGCCAGGCCCGCATCGCGGCCCAGGCCGTGGCCCTGGCCGTGAAGGATGCAGGCGGACAGGTCGTGGTCATCCTCTTCAACAGCCACGGCTATGTCGCGGCCGAAGCCGACGACCGCCTGGCCTTCCTCTCCTTCAGCGACATGCACTCGGGCTTCCGCGGGGGCACCTCCTTCGCCTTTCTGGACCGGGCTTGGCGGCGCTGGCCGCAGCATCAGGTGCTGGTGCTCACCGACGGCGACGGCTATATGCCCCACGCCCTGCCCGCGGACCGGGAGCGCACCGCAGTGCTGCTCATCGATTCCGATCTGGATGTCTCCTCCATCGCCGCCCGCGCCGTGCCCCTGGCCAGCCTGGACAAACTCGCCACCGTCTTCGCCCTCCTCATTCCCGACCGACGCTTCGCTCAGTAATCAGTTATCAGTGTTCAGTATTCAGTCACTGACGCCCTCTTCACCCTCACTGATTACTGCTCACTGAATACTGATTACTCCCTTTCATTTCACAGGAGAACCCACCATGACACGCAATCAGATTGACGGATTGACCCGATTACTCACCGCCGCCCAGCAGCTCATCGCTGATCTGGACTGCGGGCCGCTGGAATGCCATGCCTGCGTGGACACCGACGACATCGCCTACATTGAGCTCAACATTGACGGTGACGGCACCGCCCGCACGATTACCGATTGGGCCTTCGCTCTCCGCACCCTGGTGGACCTGGCCCACACCGATTGGGCCATGGGCCAGCTCTACGAAGCCTTCCGCCAGGCCCTCTGCCAGACCTCCGCCCATCCCGACGAGGCGCTGCCCGAATGGGAGGAGGTGGAGCGGCTCATGGCAGAGCAGGCCCGCGTGCGCCGCGTCTACAAGAACCTGCTGGCCTTCCTGGAACGGCCCGACACCTACGCCCATTTCCTGGACACCCAGGTGCGGGCGCTGCTGGCCGCCCATCCCCGGCTGACGCCGCAACGGGCCAAGGCCATCATCGCGGCCGTGGCCATGGACAAACTCCAGGAGGAGCTGGAACTGGCGCAAGGCGAGAAGGCCACGCCCGAGTTCGCGCAGATGTATGACGCCTGGATCAATGCTGGCGGCGCCGGCTTCGGTCAATGGCTCAGGGACTGGTCAGGCAGCGATTCTCTCTGCGACGACCTCCACCGCTACCGCAGCGGCCATCTCCCCGGCGTCCATCCCGACGAACTGCCGTGGAGATGAAGTAAGCAGTTATCAGCGTACAGCATTCAGTCGCTGCCGCCTCACTCTCCCACTGAAAACTGAAAACTGAACACTTCCCCGCCATCTCACACGCATCCATCTACAACGCCGTGTCCGACCCCGGACTCCGGACTTCGGACTCTCCCACAGGAGTTGACCATGCACACGATGCCCACCATCGACCACCAACAGGTCTTCGGGCCTCACCTCTGCCAACACGTACTGACCCTCTTCTACGATGGCGATGCCCTGGCCTTCCACGACTTCGCCCTGGACGCCCAGGAACACAGCGAGGTCTTCGAGTTCGCCATCGCCGTCTGGGACAGCACCGGCACGGTCATCCAGCGGCTGGAGCTGCCCATCGCCAGCGCCGATGACGACCAGGCCGTGGCCAACGCCCTGTCTGCGGCGGAATTCCTGACCCGCGTCGGCCTGGCCACAGGCGATCCCGAGGATATCGCCGTCCTGCTCCTCCACCGCGCCATCGACCTCATCACCCTCATGCCGCCCGACTGACTCACTCCTATCTCACACGAATCCATCCGCAACGCCGCGTCCGACATTGGACTTCGGACATTGGACGTTGGACACACCCCCACAGGAGCTCCTCATGACAACCCTCACCCATCCCCAACCCACTCAGACGAAACCCAACGGCAATGACGCCGCGCCCGTTCCCGCCACGCAGGCCTCCCCGCCCCTGTGGCTGTGCGACGTCACCAAACAGCCCATCACCACCGACGACTGTCTGATTTGCAGCCGCAACGGTCGGCCCAACGCCTGCTCCTTCACCCCGCCCATCCTCGAAGCCCTGCGCGCTTCCATGAAGAGCGACCCCGCGCTCAAGGCCATTCACTCCCTGGCCGCACAGCAGGGCGTCACCGTGCTGCGGGTGAGCAGCCTCACCGGCTGCACCCGCCAGGCCTGGTATCGCCTCACCCAGGGCACGCCCCTGGAGACGCCCAGCCGTCACTGGGCGCGGCTGCGTGGAACCATCTTCCACAAGGCCTTGGAGACCATGGCCGAGAAATCGGTGCTGGCCGAACAGCGCTTCGTCGTCGATTTACGGGCCTTTGGCGTGGACGCCTGGATCGCGGGCATGGTGGACCACTATGACCCCGCCACCGGCGTGCTCACCGACCTCAAGACCATGAACGCATGGAAGCGGCTGTCAAGCTATCCCGACCTGCCGCGGGAGCATCACACCGCGCAGGTGTGGATCTACGGCTGGCTGCTGGAGAAGGCGGGCCTGGGCTACCCTCGGGCCATGGCCATCACCTACATGACCATGGGCGACATTCGCACCGTGCCCGTGCCGCTGCCCACGCCCGAAGGGCGGCAGTTCGTCGAGGCTCGCATCGTGGCCAAGGCGAAAGCCATCGTTGAGGCCGACCCCACCCTCGGGCCGAAGGGCGACCCGCGTGAGGCGTGGCAGTGCCGCTACTGTCTCTACAAGACCGCCTGCCCCGATCGACGCAAGCCGCAGAAGAAATAGGCTCACGCAAAGACGCCAAGAACGCCAAGAATTTTTCTTATTTCCTCTTTGCGGCTTTGCGTGAGATATCCGTCGGTATGAAGTTCTCACTCCACCAAACGCCCCGGACTGCGCTGGCTCATGGCCTTCGGCGTCCTGCGGGCGTTTTTTGTGGTGCTGAAACGGGTTTGGTCAGGCGAAGTGCCGTCAACTGGCGGCACCTGCTGGCAAGTGACGGCAATGGGGCGAAAATCGCCAGTCCACCGGGGCCAGTCCGCCTCCACTATGGCCCGAGGCCCCAGTCCACCTCTTCGGGCCAGGGCGTCAGGCCAGTGAGGACCTATTCCTCCTCAAACCCAAAATCGCTGAACTTGAGGGTGCGGGCGTTTTCGTTGACGGTGCGTACGACGTTTTCGGGGGAGCCGTCAGGGAGGTAGGCTTCGATCTCCAGGGTGATGGTGACCCGGGAGCCCACCAGCGCCTGGAGATGCTGGATGATCTCGTCGGAGATGGTTTTGACCTGCAAGGGCGCTTTCAGCGGATCGAGTTCCACCGACCCGTAGAAGCGGCGATAGACCTTCTGGCGGGATGACACGGGCGGCGTGGGGCCCGTGGTAGTCGTATCAAAGGTCGTTGAGTCACCGGCGTCAGCAGGCCCGGGCTGCCCGGTAGAGGTTGACCTACTGGCGGCATCTGCATCGAGCTGGCGTTGGGCGGCCTCGGGGCGCACCAGCACGGCATAGGCGTCGAAGACCACACTGCCCTGCTGGCCCGCTTTCAGGCCCAGATATCGCCCCCGCTCCTGGTCCCAGCCCTCGGCATAGGCGAAGGCTTCCTGCCAGGTCAATTGACCGAAGCCTTCCTGCACCGCAGCCAGCAGCACGTCGCGATCACGCAGGCGCGAGAGGTAGAGATAGCGGGCGTAGTATTCCCAGAGC
>WGCR01000522.1 GCA_015493675.1 Anaerolineae bacterium | reverse complement strand
GGCTAAAGACCGCACATTCTACCGCCAACATTACGAGAACCTGTCAGGTTTGAGTGGGAAAAGACAACCAACTGGCATACGTTAGCAGTTACATTTTGTGCATTTTGGCCCGGGATTCATATATTTCCCAAACACTTTTCGATTACAATAAGAGTGAAACACTGCCCATCTCGATAATCTCAGGAGGAAACAATGACGCACATCGATATCGAAGAACTCTCTGCCATCGCCCGGGATCGTTCGCAGAGTGAAGACGCCCGCACGACCGCGATTCATGCCATGGGACGATTGCCCGCCGATGCCTCGATTCCGCAGTTGATCGCCTTGATGAAGGACGATTCGCTGTCCGTACGCTGGGCGGCCGCCGCGACTCTGCGCAAATACGGCCAGGCCATGCTGGAGCCGTTGCTACGGGCATTGGCCACCCAGCCCGCAGATCATCGTTTTTATGAGAGCGCCCATCACGCCCTGACCCGCTTTGGCAATCCCGCCATCGAGGCGATTCTGGCTCCGGTGCTGGAGGCGCTGACGCAAGCAGGCACAGCCACTGCCGTTCCCGCCGTTGCCATGGATGCATTGGAAAAGCTGCAAGCAGCTTCATAAGAACCGCTGTAAATTCTCGTCTTTCAGCACTTATCGTTCACGCAATCCCTCGCCTGAGGGATTTTTTCTTGCCCCGCCCCTTCCGTCGCTATCCTGCTGCTGTCTTGCTTTGTTTCCCCTCCACCGCATCCAGGATTACAACGACGTCCTCGCCAACCTCGATGCCCAGTTTTTGGCGCAGCCGGGCATTGATCATGATGAAATGGCGTCCGTCGCCTGTAGGAAAAGCCGAGCCATTGTAATCTCCGCCGTTGATGGTGCCTTTTACCTTGATGCGAGCGCGATTATGCAGTTCTGCGCTGATAAAACGCGGAAATTCGACGCAGTAATAGTTGCCCCTGCGCACCAACGGGCCGAGAAAATGAATATCCGCCATTTTACAACTCCGGGCCTTCAGAATATCTCAAAGAGACGATGGGGGAAAAGTTGACATGATGAAAAGATTTCGAAGGTTTTTCACTTTAATTGTAACGATGCGCCCGCCCGTTCGCCAAATTTTCGCCCCTGACAAATGGCCATTTCCATGCTATCCGGGCAAAACCAGGTCTTTCACCACGCTTGCCACCGTGGGAGGATGCAGGATCATGTTGGCGTAGGTGGCATTGGCCATGGGGCAGGCGCATTCCCGGTTGGCGATGCTCTCCCGCATTTTTGTCATCTCCGGGCTGCGCCAAATGGCGTCGAAATCGTAATTCGCATCCCGCAGATTGCCCACCGGCTCCGCCCGGATGCAGCAACTCCAGATGTCGCCGTTGGGAGCCAGATGCACGCTGGCCCAACTGGCGTAACAGCTAATCACCTGCGTGCGCTCGAACAGCGTGCGTTTGGCGATCTGGTAGTATTGCGCCCGAAAGCTTTGCGTGATACGGGCAAATCCTTTGGCCGGGGCTTTGCGGGCCTGTTCGGTCAGAAAATCGGCGACGGGCGCGTAAGCCTCGGGCAGAGGCGTGATGCCCCATCCCACCGTGTCCAGTTCCACCCGCTCCTCCGCCATTTCGGTGATATAGCTGTCGGGCTCCAGGAATTGCAGGCCCTCATAAATCTCACGGAATCGGTGGATATTGAAGCGACTGATAACCGTGTGCACCGTGAGGATGAGATTGCTGTGCTTCTTTTGCAATTCCTTGAGCCCCTGCCAGGTGGCCATGGCCCGTTCCCAATTGCCGGGCACGCCCCGAATATCATCGTGTTCGGCTCCAACGCCATCCAGAGAGAGATTGACGCCAATGTCTGTCCCCTGGCACTCGCTGCACATCCTGTCGGTAGCTTCCAGAATGCGACGGGTCAACAGACCATTGGTGGGGATGGTGATGTAGGTGGGGCGGGTGCGGGTGTATCCGGCAATCACCAGATCATCCAGGTCTTTGCGCAAAAAAGGCTCGCCGCCGGTGAATGTGAGGTATTCAACCGATTTCCCCAGGCTGATGAAGACCTGATCCCATTCCTCCAGGGTCATGTCGTCATTAGGCTTGCGCCACACGTCGCAGGTGCGGCAGCGGCTGTTGCAGCGATAACTGACCGACACCACCACCGAGAAGGGATGCACCACGGGCCAGCCAAAGCGACGAAAGGCCCAATAGAGAGGGATTTTTGGAGCGAGAGTGAGGAGAGACATTTATCAGTAATCAGTGGGGCAGTAAGCAGTAGGGCAGTAAGCAGTGAGGCGGTTCAGGACGGGTCAGACAGCTCACTGTTTACTGATTACTGTTTACTGATAAAAAACCGCTTCGCGGTTGCCAGCGTGGTGGGCAATTCCAGCCAGAAGCGTTTGTTGGAAACTTTTTCCCAGATGCGCCGGGGGCGATAAAGATAGAATCGCCGGTAGGCTTCGCGCCATTTTTTGATCACCAGATCGGGATCATATCGGCCATCATAGATGGTGAAACGGGGTCTTTCATCATGAATGGCCAGATCGCGCCAGGTGTCGGCGAAGACCTGGCCCTCGGTTTCGATGACATCCCACATATCGGTGCCCGGGAAAGGCGCAGCCAGCATGAAATTGGCCAGATCCGGGTCCAGCTCCAGCGCCAACCGAATGGTTTTTTCCATACTCTCTTCGGTGTCGCCGGGCATGCCGAAGATGAAAAAGCCCATGGTTTGCAGATTCGCGGCTTTGGCCCATTCGAAGGCGTTCCGCACCTGATCCAGGGTTTGGCCTTTGCGAATCACATTTTTCAACATCCAGGGATCGCCGTTTTCGACGCCGAAGCCGACGCGTTTGGCCCCCGCGGCCTTCATCAGATGAAAAAGTTCGGGATCGGTGTGGTTCACCTTCATGCCGTGCACAGTCACCCAGGGGACGGTGTTCAAATTTTCCGTCACCAACGCCCGGCACAGGTTTTTGGCCCGCGGCAGCTTCAGATTCCAGATATCATCGGTGACGCCGATCTCGGTGGCTTGCAGCTCCTGCACCACCCAGCGCCATTCAGCGATGACGTTCTCGACGCTGCGCCCGCGCCAGGTGTTGCCCGTGACCGGTTTAGAGCAGAAACTGCACTTATAGGGACATCCGCGGCTGGTGAGGATGGTGAAAGAACGGGCGTGGGGGTCCAGGCCATCGGTGAGGGGTTGAAGGTTGGTATATTTGTCGATCTTGAACAGATCGTGGGCGGGGAAGGGCAGCGTGTCCAGATCTTCTATCATGGGCGAGACGGGCGAGATGTAAATATCGTCGCCCACGCGGTAATTCAGCCCCGGGATATCCTGCGCC
>WGCR01000521.1 GCA_015493675.1 Anaerolineae bacterium | reverse complement strand
TTGGGGCTTAACGGAAGCCAGCTCGCCGCGTCGTTTTTGCCGATGCTGGCCGCCCGCGTCGTTTCTGACGATGGCGGCCCGGGTGAGCCGGTGGTGCGGGGGAAGTGGCCTGCGGAAAGTCTCGAAACGAAGTTTCTCGACATTCCTTGTCCTTACTTCTTCCCCGCATCCTGAGGGGGCTTCGTCACTTGCAGCTTGCCGTCGGCGATGCGTCGGATGAGGGTGCGCCAGGATGGGGAGCCAGCATTAGGGCCTGCCTCGGCCAGACTGTTGGTGGTTTCGGCCAGGTCATCGAGGGCCTTCCAGGAATCGGGAGGCAGTTCGAGGCAGCGGAGTTCGCCTTTTCGGGCTTCTTCCCAGGTGACTGAGACGAGCGTGGCGTCTTCCTCTTGCCACCTTTCTATGGCGGGTTCGCCGCCGTGCTGGCGGATGGCGCTGACGGTGCTGTTGATGCGACGCTGGAAACTGCGCCAGACATCGTGTTCAGGGCCGGTGAGGATGAGTGCGTTGTCCAGGTACAGGAAGAACTGGTCTTGTTGATTTCGGTCGGGAACGATTTTATAAGTTTTTTTCATGGTTCAAAAAAGGCGCTCCCGTCCAGACAACCGGGAGCGCCACAACAGAGGAGAGAAGAATCAGAGGAGCATCATCTAAAAGAGAGTTTAGCAGAACATATCTGTTTTGTCAAGGGGTTTTCGCGACGAATATCGGCTTTTTTTGAAAATTCGTTGGAATTGAATAAAGAAAAGCCCCACGAACGTTTTATTCGTGGGGCTTTTCCCATCCCAGAGGAGGTTGCAATCATGGCGATTGCTTCAACAGAGGAGGAGGTCAACAGAGGAGAGACCAGAGGAGAGATTAGAATCCGATGCGATGCCAGATGGGATCGGGCGGAGTGTCATCCCCCGGCAGTGCGCACTGGCCGTGCTCGTTCAGCACCAGGGGTGGGAAACAACCTTCGGGGTGGTCGCCGTAGTTGTGCTGAAACTTGGGAATGACCAGATCGCCGGGGCCGTGGATGGGGAAAGTGAAGAAGAATGGCACGCCTGGATCGGGCGTCTCGATCTGATGGGCTCGGGGAATCTCGGGGCCGCCGTCAGCGTGGGCGGCAGTGACGCCGCCTGCAATCACCAGGATGGCCAGGGCCAGAATGAAAGCGGAAGTCAAAAACAGATGCTTCATTTGCGTCTCCTTATTGAGTTGTTAAAGGTGGGCTCGGTAGGTTGTCCGCCGGGTTGTTTATCGTGTCCCGACGTTAGAACAAGTTTAACACAACTTATATGTTTTGTCAAGGGGTTTTCGCGACGAATATCCCGTTTTTTTGAAAATTCGTTGGAATTTGCTGAAAACAGGACGAAGACAACGCTGATCTACGCAGATGAGCGTCGCTTTCGACGCGGGTCGCCAGCTCGCCACGTCATTTTTGACGGTGGCTGCAGCCATCGTCATTTTTGACGATAGGGCCCGGGGCGACGAAAAAACAAACAAATAAAAAGCCGCTGCGATAGCAGCGGCCTCCTTCTGTCTTTTCTTTTGACAAACACGACTTGTCCAGTTACGGTTACTCCTCCCGTCTGATCTGGTCTGCGTCCACGGTGTAGGTCTCGCCCTGGTACAGGTCTTTGACCACGGCCTGCCCGTCGTCCGTGTAATAGAGCAGAACGCACGGCGTCAGGTCGCCGTTGAAGTCCACCAGGACGCGCTCGCCTGCGTCCAACTCGGGCGCGCGGGGCGTTTGCGCCTTCAGCCACGCGCTGGCGGCCAGGACGCTTTTGCTCAGAGCCTGTGCTGTCGCGTCCAGGGTCTCCCGATCCTCGGGCTCGAACGCGGGATTGTCCGCGGCCTGGGACAGAAGCTCATAGGCGTCAATGGCGTCGGCCATGAGTTGACGCAGGACTTGCTTGCAATCACCGCTCATCTTCCGCCTCCCCCGCGACTTCTGGCTCTATGACGCCATGATCGGGACACCAGATGCGGCCCGTATCCGGATCTCGCACGGCCTCGCCGCCGCAGACGGGACAGGTCGCGTCCCACTGGCCCGCCAGGGCCGCGCGAAATTCTTCGTTCGTAGGGACGAGAGGGTGTCGCATGGTGAACACGCCCATGCCGATCAGGCCGCGGCGAACGCGCAGCCAATGTTCCATTTTAGCCACGTCATCTTCTTTGTAGAGGGTGGCGTTAGACTTCCCAACCCGGTAGCGGTTCATCGCCTCGGCGAGCCCGCTCTGGTACAACTGGGCACGCGCCATGCCAAAGCGTTTCGCCACCTGGGGCGGGGTGAGGTATCCTGGGATTTCTTTGAGGACTTTGCCTTTCATGGGTTTTCTATCTTTTAATCTCATTCGATGCTCCTCAAAAAGATGGTAACTACACAGATTATAAACCAGCCAGTCACCATCATCAAGAGGAGCCCGTATTTGGGAACCGGCTCTGGGAAGGCCGTTGAATGATCGCCTCTCCGCCGTCAAGCCCAGGCAGGCCACCGCGCTTTTGCGGCGTCACGGGCGGAGAAGCGTAGGGGAGTTATCGGCAAGGCGTCTCAATGGCGCTCCAGATAACGCCGATGGCCTTTTGCGTCCGGCCTCGATCCTGCAAACGGGCCGCTCGTTTCACTTTGGCCCGGAACCAGCCGGGTTCAGTGCGAGCGTAGGCCAGGGTTTTCTTGCGCCAGCGGGTCGTGTAAGCGACTCCGCCGATGCCGCGCAGGCCGTTCATCCAGGCGCTTGCGCTGGATTGAGCCGCCTGCGACACGCACG
>WGCR01000520.1 GCA_015493675.1 Anaerolineae bacterium | reverse complement strand
GTTCGCAGGAGACCTCCTTCTGCCTGAAACCATACCTGTATAGTTACTATATTTTTCAATTATCTGGCAAAAATTGCTGGAAATCTGAAAATTGGGGTGTTTGACGGATCAATTTTGACCAAAAGTAGTGTATAATGCTAATCAAAGGTATTTTTTCTTTTCTTATCATCATCACCTGAGGAGGCTACCATGAGCACATGGATCGTATTGCTGATAGGCATCATCATCGGTTGGGTTATCGGCATCATTATTATTCGCCAGAATTTTCATACGTGCAAAAAGCAGGTTGAACTTTTGAAACAGGAATTGATGGAACGCGACGAGAATCTTCAGAAAGCAACGCAAACGCTGGATGCTCTGGCCCAGGAAGTCGAAAAGAAGGGATCCCAGCTTCAATCGATCACCGATCAATAATCACCCAATCTTTTCTATCACGCTGTTCATTCATCAATAGGAGAAAAATGTATCATGTCTAACTGGCTTGTTTTTCTGATAGGCATTATCGGCGGGATCTTTTTCGGCATCGTTTCGGCCAGAAAAAACTATGAAAGCTGTCAGGACCAACTGAAGAAGCTGGAGGCGAATATTCAGGCTCATAAGGATAGGTTAGCCCAGACCGAAAAAGAGATCGATGAAACGGAGCATCATCTGGATGAGATATCGCAGGAGGTGGCAGATGCGAAAGACGCCACGAGCAAGATAAGCTCTCCCGAAGAAAAAGCTGCTGTCGTGACGACGGAAGCACGAGGGGATGTAGCCGCAGAAGTTACAGAGGAGACGCCCATCGCGGAAGAAACGCCCCTTGAAGCCCCGGAGGCCCCGGCAGTGGAAGTGGCGACGCCCGAAATCCCAGAGGCCCGGACAGCGGAAGTGACGACGCCCGAAATCCCGGAAGTCCGGACAGCAGAGGAAGCATCTGGTGAGGCCGTTACCAAAGCGGAAGCGCCTGCGACTCCTGTCGCTGCGACGGCATCAAGAAGCGACGGCGTGATAGACGATGGGGAGACAAAGTCTATCGCCGAATGCCCACAAAAACTGGCCCGCATCAAGGGCGTGGGACGCGTCTATGAGGACAGACTCTATAAAGCAGGCATCGGCACGTTCTGGCAAGTCACCATGAGCACAGAGGAAGAACTGGCGTCGATCTTCGGTCTCAAGGATTTCCAGGGGGTCGATCTGGCAGCCATCCAGCAATTCGCCCGACAACTGGCCGAGGAGACCGGCACGACCGGCCTGACATGGAGCGGGCACGAGCCGGATGACATGGAGAATCTGCCCGGCATTGGCAAGACTTATGAAGGGCGGCTGTACGATGCGGGCGTATGTACGTGGGAAAAGTTAGCCGCGTTGACGCCAGAAGCGTTGGCGGCCATCGTCAAAGCCCCCAAGTGGAACCAACCCGATTATGAGGCATGGATTGCCTACGCCAAAGAACACCTGGCGGGCAACGCCTAAACGTCATCTGTATCAGAGCAAAAAGACCTCCGCGGCGTCAGGCCCGGAGGTCTTTTGTATGGGAGGCGCATATCAATCAGCCCAGTAGCAGGCGAGCCAGGGTTTTGCGGGCCAGGATGTGGCTGCTGATAACGCCCACCACATCGCCTTTTTCCACCACAGGCATGGCGGTGATCTCGTGAGTTTCCAGCAATTGCAACACGTCGGGGATATTGCGTCCGGGGAAACGGTGATAACCTCGCGGCTCATGATCTCGGAGACGGCCAGAGAATCGGGTTTGCCTTCGGCAATGGCGTGCGTAATATCCCAGTCGGTGACCACGCCCAGAAGATGGCCATTCTGCACCACGGCCAGCATCTCGTTGGGATCATCCACCAGCAGTTGTGCGGCCTGGCGGAGGGTCATTTCGGGCCCGATCGCGGTCAGGGGCTCCATCACATCGCGGATGGGGCGATAGCGCTCGCGGGAGGTGATGCGGGTGATGCTGATCTGCTCCGCCGCTTCCAGAGGCAGCATGTCGGGGTCGGCGATGAGGAAATCCACCAGTTCCTTCATGTTGCGGCGGATGACTTCCTCCCGCTGTTTGACGCCCGCTTCCAGACGCCGGGCCGCAAGTTCGGCCAGTTCGCTCTGATGATGCTCCAGCCAGTGTTCCACCGCCTGTTGATCGCCCAGAATCTCGCGAGGGAAACGCAGATGGTCGGGGGTTTTGATGAGGTGCTCCTGGGCGGCAAAGATAACGCCCCCTGAGTTGACCAGAAAATCGCTGGCGATGACCACGCCCTGCTGCCAGTACACGGCCCGCTCCATGCGCAGGCGGGCCGCGCGGCGGGCGGGATCGGGCGAGTAGGTGTTGGCTCCCTCCACGATCATGTTCCAGCGGCCCATGCGATCTACGGTCATAGAAGGGTTGCTGGCCGCGTCCACATCGAGATAGCGGGCGATAGGCGCGGCTGGCACGAAGCAGAACGCGTCCTCGCGCAGCAAGTCGTTGGGTGCATTGGCGAATTTGGTCTGCGGATTGGGCGAGCGTCGATCCAGCAGGCGGGTGAGAAAGTAATGAAAGGTGATGAGGCCGTGCTCATCCCTGATCTTCAGCAATTCATCGATGGGCAGGCCATCCTGGTTGAAAAGATAGCCATGAGCATCACTGATGCCGGAGATTTTCGGGGCGGGAGACAGCTTGTCCAACATTTTCGCCACATGCGCTCCGACTGCGCCAAACCCCTGGATGAGAATGGTCATGGCCTTGCGACTGGGCACTGTCATTTCCTTGAATTGGGGCAGGGCCTTGAGCCGGGGCATCTCGCCCAGCAACGCGTCGATGGCGATGACCACGCCGCCCGCGGCCGCGCCCAGCTCATCGATGCGGTTACCGCCCATATCCACCGGTTTGGAAAGGGCGCTGTCGATGCCGTTTTCGATGGCGATGACCTTCATGTCCGCGTCGTTGGTGCCCACATCGGGCCCGGGCAGATAGATGGCCCGATAGCGTCCGATGAGATGGGCGAACCGGCGCACGATTTCCCGGTGTTCAGCGTCGCTGATGGGGCGGTCTGGCGCCACGATGCCCGATTTGCCGCCGCCATAAGGCAGATCTGCGGCCGCGTTTTTCAGGGTCATGCCCCGGGCCAGGTTGAAGATGGTCGCGGGTTTGAGTTCGGGCAGCATTCTGATCCCGCCCATCGCGGGCCGCCCCATGGCCAGATTATCCACCACCAGATAGCCCCCCACTTCCAGATCATCCCGCTCGTCCCACATGCACACCACCAGCCGCGGGCCCAGCTTGTCGGGCCGGATGCCCAGGCGGGTCAGGCGATCCACGTCCGTGGCAGTGAATTCCATGAACGCCAGGTCTCCTTCCCGGCGCAGACGGTTGCGCCAGGTTTGCTCGGGCAGGGCCTGACGCAAAAAAGCTTCCATTTGTTTGGGGATCATCGTCGATCACCTCCTGTTTTTAGATGTGAAATGCAAAGTTCGTTTGACTGTCAGCTTATCGCCGAGGGGCAGAGGTCGTTGAGGGGGCAGGCGGCGCAGGCGGGTTTGCGGGCCTTGCAGATGCGGCGCCCGTGGAAGATGAGCAGGTGCGAGATGTCGATCCAGTCCTGGCGAGGAACCAGCGCCATCAAATCCCGCTCGACTTTCTTGGGGTCCGAATGGTCAGTCAGGCCCAGGCGTTTGGCGATGCGCTTGACGTGAGTGTCCACCACGATGCCGTCGGCGATGTTGAAGCCCACGCCCAGCACCACGTTGGCGGTCTTGCGGGCTACGCCCGGCAGTTCCAGCAGATGCTGCATGTCGGGCGGGATTTCGCCGTCGTAGTCATAGGCGATACGCTGGGCGGCTTCGTGGATGAAGCGGGCCTTGTTGCGATAGAAGCCGGTGGAATGGATGATCTCCTCGATCTCGGCACGATCGGCATCGGCGACATCTTTGGGCGTGGGGAAGCGGGCGAACAGCACCGGCGTCACTTTGTTCACCCGCTCGTCGGTGCACTGGGCGGAGAGGATGGTGGCCACCAGCAGTTGCCAGGGGTCTTCGTGGATGAGCTCGCAGTGGGCGTCGGGGTGGGCGCTTTGCAGCCGCCGGATGATCTCGGCAATGCGGGCCTCGGGCGGATCTTCGGGCGAGAGAGCAGGCGGGGTGTGGTCGGCCATGGGGCTATTAGACGTAATCGGAGATAAGAAGATCGTTGCTCGCGTCTGGTATCGTGCTGCTGATGACAACGCTCAAATGATTAATGAACAATGATCAAAGGCGAAATCAGTACGGTTTTCACTTTAATCATTACTCATCAATCATTGATTTTGCATGTTGGAGCGGAAAGTTGAGAGTCGCTTCGCCGCGGATTATTTCCGGCAATATCTATTGTATCACGTCCGGGCGATGGATTCGACTTTCTTCATCCCGCCGGCGATTTTCGGTCCAGCAGCAGATGTCTGGGCCGGGCGTCGTTCGCCTCAACCTTTGCGATGCCGCCGCCGCATCACATCCAGCACTTTGGGCATGGCCTGGGCGTAGGCCCGGTAGAGCGTGCGGCTGGGTGCGTAATCCCAGGCCCCGATCCAGCGGGTGAAGCGTCCGCCAAAGCCTTCCTTGAATCGATACACGCCCCACATGGGATCGCTCTCGTCCAGTTTATCGGGCGCGCCCCACCAGTCGTAGATGGCGCACCCCTGCGCCATGGCCCAGCGCATGGCCTCCCATTGCAGCAGATAGGTGGGCATGTTGCGGCGTCCCCGATTGCTGGAAGCGCCATAAAAATACCAGGCTGTGGACCCGAATCGGAAGAGGAACAGTCCGGCCACGAGGGCGTCGGCGTGCCGGGCCAGCAGCAATTGGCCCAGGCCGCGACTTTGCAAACGACTCATCACCCGCAGGTAGTAATCACGCGGACGGATGAGAAAACCGTCTCGGGCCGAAGTCTCGGCGTAAAGATCGTAGAAGGCGTCGAAATCATCGCTGGGCGTCACCGCCACGCCCCGCCGTCCGGCCAGGCGGATGTTGTAGCGGGTTTTCTGCTTCATCCCGGCCAGCAGCGCCTCCTCCCCCACCGTCAGATCGGAAAGCACGGTGTTGCGGAATTGAACCTGATCGGCGCTGAAGACCCAGCCCCGTTCTTGCAGCAGCCCAATCAGCGCCCGCCCCAGCTCGCTGTCTGCGTCCACGTCCGGGTCGATCTTGATGAACAGGGCCCGGCTGTCGCGGGCGCGGGCCTCCAGCTTCGGCAGGATGCGCTCCCAGGTTGCGAGATCCGGACGTACGGTCGGGCCTTTGGGGATGTACTGGATTTTGACGGGCAAGCGGCCCAGGCTGCGGGTGAGGATGCTGGCCGCGGCCTCGGGCGACGTTTCATCTCCCCACACGACCTGCTGGCCCGACCAGACGGGCGCTTTCAGCGCGGCCCAATGGCTGGTTTGCAGCACGTGCGGGCGTTCAAATTGCAGCAATATGTCGTCGAAGCGGGCGAGACCAGTAATGATTTTGGGCATAAAAAATACATCGATGGGGTGAGGGTCGCTCCGTTCGACAGCCGGGCGTCCGTTTTTTGGCCCGAAGTGCAAGCATAATGACCGATGTTGCGGATCAAAGCGACGCTGACAATCTGCAAGTTCAGGTCAGTCAGTCGACTACCGGCCAGCGTCAGACGGCTTCATCCGTCCAGAGCTTGAATGCAGCCATCACTGGGCAAACCTCTCCCTGCTCGATTTTGTCAAGAAACTACAGTTGTTGTCCTCCGGCCATGTGGCAGCGCTATGGCGTGATAGTGACTTTACCATTGATCTTGCTGTGAGCAATGGCATTCCCTACCGTATCCGATAACGTATCATCCGACCAGGTCAGAGATGTTTCGCCTGTGTGTTGGGGCGAGAATTGAATATGAGCGATAACGCCCGAGCCGGACACGCCTGGTTCGGAGCCAAAGCTGAATCCACCAAAGGTGAGAGTCCCGGCGTTATTGTCAATGTCGGGGCCTAGCTGGCTGATGCTGCGACCCGTTGAACCAAGGAATGGCCCCAGGCTGGCGTCGTCGACGTGCAGGATATTGGGATCGAAATGGAGCGTGAACTGAAATCCGCCCAGATCGGAAACGCTGTTCACCCAAACATCCAACGTGAAAGCGCCGCTCGCAAGGCTGTGTGAGGATGAGATGGGGGATGTATAGAGCGTCGTGCCACTCATGGGCGTCGGGGTGGGTGTGGGCACAGGCGTATCGGTGGCTGTCGGCGTCATGGTCGGCGTCGGCGT
>WGCR01000519.1 GCA_015493675.1 Anaerolineae bacterium | reverse complement strand
GCTGATGCTCAGCCTCTACGTGTATCAGGCATCGGTGCTCTATGCCACGCAACTGCAAATCAAACACAAACAGCAGGAGTACGCCCGGCAGGAAAGACTGAACGCAGAGTCCCTCGCGTTCTACGCTCAAACGCAAAGCATGGAAGAGATGGTGCGCCGCGCCCACGCCTCGGGGTATGGCCCACCCAAAACCAATCAGATCAAATATGTCCGTTACGATAACGGCGCATCTGCGTTCGTCAAAAACAACGAAATCGCTGCACGAAGATAGCCTCCTTGAGCCTTTCATCTCAAGCGCCGAAAACGCACATCAATCCCCCTTATGAGCATCCGGCATCAATACCACCATCTGACGCTTCGCGATCTGACATCAACGGAAAACGACGCGCAAAAACAGAAAAAAAAACCATCAGCATCCCAGCGCATCAACATCCTGATGATCCTGTTCGGGCTATTGGCCATGCTGTTGGCCGCGCAATTAGTCCGTCATCAGATTTTTGGAATCATGCCGGAAAAACAGGTCGCGGAAACGCCACGAAAGCTTCGCCTGCGCGGATCGATCGTGGACGTCAATGGTCACCCCCTTGCTATCCAGCGATTTCGCTACGCCGTCGTGGCCTCACCGTACATCATGGGGCCCAAAACAAAAAAAATAGTAGCCCAGAAACTGGCCGTTCAGGTTGGCATGTCGGAACAGGAGATGCTGACGCTGTTCGCAGAAAATGATGCCAAGGGCCAAAATATCCTTCTCAATCCAGACATCGGTCCCGAAATCGGCGAAAACATCAAGGCCATGGATCTGACCGGGATCGGCGTATACGTTTATCCAGTTCGATTCCACCCCGAGGGAAATCTGGCCTCGCATGTATTGGGCTTTGTGGATATGGACAACGTGGGGCGTTATGGGCTGGAAAGCTACTTCGACAGCTTTCTGGTGGCTCCTGACAACAAAATTACGCCAGGCTCCACGCCTCATCTGACGGGAATGCAGGGAGCAGACGCGTTGCCCGAGAGCCCATTCATCCCCTCTCTGGCCCGACGCGATCTCATTCTCTCACTGGATCGCGCCCTGCAATACACCGCCGAAACCCAGCTCAAGGCGGGAATCGAGCGATACCAGGCGGACAGCGGCGTAGTCATCATCATGAACCCCAAAACCAGCGCCATATTAGCCATGGCCGGCAATCCCGACTATAATCCCGACGATTACTCCGACGTCTCCTCCGATAACATCTACGTCAACCCCGCCATCAGCGAAATCTATGAGCCCGGCTCGGTATTCAAACTCATCACCTTTGCCGCGGCGCTGAATGAAAACATCATCACGCCCGAAACCAAGTATAAAGACACCAACAAATACACCTATTTCGAGCAGGTCGTCCAGAACTGGGATCGCAAAGGTCGCGGCGAAGTGACCGCCCAGCAGGCGTTGGCGCAGTCGCTCAATGTCACCACGGCAAAAATCGCCGTCGATATCGGCGAAGAAGACTTCTACAAAACCGTATCCCGTTTCGGGTTCGGCGTTGACACAGGCATCGACCTGGCGTATGAAGCGGGCGGCATTGTCCACAGCCCCAACAAGACAGGCTGGGTGCCCGGCTACCTGGCCACCAACTCCTTTGGTCAGGCTATCAGCGTCACGCCATTGCAGATGGCCAACGCGGTGGCGGCCATTGCCGCGGGGGGAGTGCTGCACCGTCCATACACCGTGGGCATGGTCATCAAGGGAGATGAAGTGCGAGTCAAGGAGCCCGAGCCCATTAGCCGGGCCATCTCCGAAGAATCCGCCCGCACCCTCACCCAGATGATGATCGCGGCCGCCAATCACACCAAAGAAGCCACCATCCCCGGTTACGCCATCGCCGGCAAAACTGGCACCGCTGAAATTCCGGGCCTGGGCGGCTATAAAGAAAAACGCACTATCACCACCTTCGTCGGATTCTTCCCCCCGGATGATCCGCAGTTCCTCATCCTGGTGAAACTGGAGCGTCCCAACACATCGGCCTGGGCCGGACAAACCGCGGCGCCCGTTTTCCGCGAAATCGCCCAGTCTATCATCAACATGTATGGCATCCCTCCCGATGATGTCCGCTTGAACAAGACGCCATGAGCCTCACCCTCACCGATATCTATCTGGGATTAGGCGGCCAGCACATCCACCCTGCGCTGGCCGCATTTCCCATTTCAGAATTCGTCATCGATTCGCGCCGGGCCACACCGGGAAGCTGCTTCATTGCTCTGCCCGGTGAACATGGCGACGGCCATGATTATATCGCAGAAGCAATTGCCCGCGGCGCCATCGCTATCATTGCCCACCGGATGCCCGGCAACGGGGCGAGGGTGCAGACGATCCGTCCCGAATCAGACCCCGCGCCCGCCCGGAT
>WGCR01000518.1 GCA_015493675.1 Anaerolineae bacterium | reverse complement strand
AGATGTGTATAATAGACAGCCCGGCGCTCAATGGCGGCAGGGTAGCCGCGAGTTGCATGACAGGGGCGTCTGGCGCTGCGGTCAGATTTTCCAACAGGGCAAGGAAGTCATCGACCATGCGCTGGATGGTCTCTCGCCGCCAGAGGTCGGTGCTGTATTGGAGCGCAGCCTGCGCCCGGCCATCATCATCGGAGATGGCCAGAAGCAGGTCATATTTCGCCCGATCCGCATCCAGAGGCAGGGGCTCCAGGGTGAGATCGGGCAGATGAATGGCAGGGATCATGTCCTGGTTGTAGGACAGAGCCGCCTGGAAGATGGGGGTGATGCGCAGGTCGCGCGGGGGTTGCACCGCATCCACCACCAGTTCGAAGGGCGCTTCGGCATGGGCAAAGGCGTCTCGGGCGATGGTTTTTGTCCGGGCCAGAAGCGCCCGAAAGCTGGTGGTTTCATCCAGATGCAGGCGCAAGGCCAGGGCGTTGATGAACAGCCCGATGAGGGGTTCCAGCTCGGGGCGGGTGCGGTTGGCTGCGGCGGCGCCGATGATCACGTCATTCTGATGGGCGTAGCGGGCCAGGAGCGTGGCAAATGCGCTCCAAAACGCCATGAACGGCGTGGCGCCCGCATCCCGAGCCAGAGCATGGAGCCGGGCCAGAAGCGTTCCTGGAATGGTGAAGCGCACCACGTCGCCGGCGCTGGTTTTGACGGGCGGACGCGGGAAGTCGGTGGGCAGGTCGAGAAGGAGCGGCGCGCCGGCCAGATGTTTTCTCCAGAAAGCCAGTTCCTGATCCAGGCGTTCGCCCGCAAGCCATCGACGCTGCCAGTGGGCGTAGTCAGGATACTGGATGGGCAGGTCGGGCAGGGGCGCGTCGGGATTTCGGTAGAGCAGCTCCAATTCTCGTAGCAGCACCCCCACAGACCAGCCGTCAGCGATGATGTGATGCAGGGTCAAAGCAAAGAGATGATCCTGCTCGTCCAGGCGGTAGAGCTGCGCTCGCACCAGGGGGCCTTGCTCCAGGTCGAAGGGCAGCGCCGCCAACTCTCGGGCCAGGTCACGGGCCGTATCCAGCCCGCTTGCAGGGAGAACGGGCAGTGACAGGGACAGCTCGGGGAGGATGCGCTGCACCGGGCCGTCACGGGTGAGCTGGAAGCGGGTGCGCAGGCTGGCGTGTCGGGCGATGATGCGATTGAGCGCATCCTCCAGCCGTACGGGATGCAACGCGCCGCTCAGACGCACTGCCAGGGGAATATGATAGATGGGCTGACCGGGCTCTAATTGTTCCAGGAACCAGAGGCGTTGTTGGGCGAATGACAACGGCGCCGTATCGCGAACGGGATCGTGAACAATGGGTCCGGCTGAAGGGTCGGAAGGGGAGCTGTCGGTATTCGACAACCGGTCAGCAGTGATTTTCTCTGTCAGGGCAGCGGGAGTGGGGTGTTGGAAGAGCCATTGCAGGGGGATGTCGCGGTCCAATGCCTGGCTGAGGCGGGTGGCGATGCGGGCGGCGAGGAGAGAATGGCCGCCCAGAGCAAAGAAATCATCGTTCCGGGCGACGTCGGGAACGCCCAACAAGTCACTCCAGATATCGGCAATGAGCTGTTCGGTGTCGTTGGCAGGGGGCAGACGTCCTCCCTGGGGCAGTTGCCGCTGGCCGGGCGAGGGCAATGCCCGGACATTAACCTTGCCGGTGGGCGTCATGGGCGCCTGATCCAGCAGGTGAATACGGGCGGGGATCATATACGCTGGCAGACGATCGATCAGGTAGGCCCGCAGATGATCCAGATCGACAGGTTCGGAAGCCGCGACATAGGCCACGAGCCAGAGGTCGTCAACCGGGCCAGGGGAGAGAGGCCCGGCCAACGACCAACGACCGGCGTTGTCCTGTTTCCAAAGCAGCGCCACGGCCTGATTCACCGCGGGATGTTGGCTCAAGACAGCCTCGATCTCACTCAACTCAATGCGGATGCCATGATATTTGACCTGGCGATCCACGCGCCCCAGGAATTCCAGCGCGCCGGTGGGCAGGCGCCGCACCAGGTCACCGGTGCGATAAAGGCGTGAGGATGATGCGCCCGCCTCGACGAAGGAATCGGGAAGGAAGCGCCGGGCGGTAAGGGCGGGGCGGTGGAGGTAGCCGCGGCCCACCGGCAGGCCGGCGATGAGAAGCTCGCCGGGGACGCCTACGGGCTGGAGCTGGTCATATCGGGAGACGACGTGAAGGCGGGCGTTGGCGATGGGATGGCCGATAGGCGCGGTGCGGGCCATTGCGGCCTCGTCCAGGCGCACCCGATGGTAGGAACATCCGATGGTGGCTTCGGTGGGGCCATAGCCGTTGAAAAACGCCCGATCCGCCGCCCAGACCCGCACAATCTCCCAATTGCAGGCTTCGCCTGCGGCAATGACTGCACGCAGAGAGCCGCTACGAGGCGGACGGGTGCGCGCCAGCACCGTGGGCGTGAGCAAAGCCACGGTGATGGCCTCCTCCTCCAGGAAACGGGTGAAACCCTCGGGGTTCAGGCGCACAAGCTCCGGCGTGAAGACCAGTTCTGCGCCCGAAATCAGGGCCATGAAGCTCTCGCACAGGGCGGCATCGAAGGCGAAAGAGGCGAATTGGAGCATCCGGTCGCCCGGTTTCAGACCAAAGGCCCGGGCGTAGTCTGCAATGAAGTTGGCAAAGCTGCCGTGAGTGAGCACGACGCCTTTGGGCTGGCCTGTGGTGCCGCTTGTGTAAATCACATAAGCGGCTTGTTCAGGAAAGATGGCTGGGTGGGGCGAAGTAATCGGGTAGGTCAGTAAACAGTTAGCAGTAAGCAGTAAACAGTTAGCAGTAAGCAGTGATGGGGTGTTGGCGGTCGGAGGTTGGAGATGGGAAGCCTTGACTCCAGATTTCTGGCCTCTGGTCTCTGGCTGACTGCCGATCACAACCCTCGCCCGCGCATCATCCAGCATAAACCGGAGACGGTCTGCGGGCAACGCGGGATCGAGGACGAGGAAAGTCGCGGCTGCACGCATGACGCCGAGAATGGCCGTGAGGAGTTCGGGGCCGCGGGAGAGATGGATGGCGATGATGTCTTCGGACTGGACGCCGCGATCCAGCAAAGCATGGGCGAGCTGATTGGCGCGGGCGTCCAGTTGGGCGTAGGTGAAGGTGTCGCCGTCCAGCGTCAGTGCGGGGGCGTCGGGCCGAAGCCGGGCCTGGCGGGCGATGAGGTCGGGAATGATCTCCTCGGGCGGCGCGGCTGTGTCGTTCCAGGCCGCGAGTTGGGCCAGTTCCGCTTGCGTGAGGATGGGCTGATAGCCGACGGGCCGGTCGGGATAGGCGACGAGGTGATCCAACAGGGTGAGGAAATGGCCGGTCAGTCGCTGGATGGCGTCCGGGCGGAAGAGTGCAGCGTCGTAGAGCCACTGGCCGTCCAGGCCGCTTTGTTTTTCGACCAGGGTGAGGGAGAGATCGTAGGGAGCGCCGACAGGAGCCAGGTGCAAAGACTCCAGGCCCAAGTCGCGTGCGGTGGGCCCGGAACGCTGGTTCTGATAGGCAAGCATCACCTGGAAAACAGGCGTATGGCTGAGGTCACGCGGGGGTTGCAGGGCCTCGACCACCAGCTCGAAGGGAACATCGGCATGCGCGAAGGCAGCCTGAGCCGTGGCGCGGGCCCGGGCCAGGAGTTGGTGGAAGGTGGGATTGTCATGCAAATGCAGGCGCAGAGCCAGCGTATTGACAAAGAATCCGATCAGGGGCTCGAGTTCCGGGCGGGTGCGGTTGGCGATGGCTGTGCCGATGACGATGTCGTCCTGATTGGCGTAGCGGGCCAGGAGTGTGGCAAATGCGCTCCAAATGGCCATGAATGGCGTGGCGCCCGCTGCGCGGGCCAGGGCGTGCAGCCGCTGCGTCAGGTCGCCGGGGATGTGGAAAG
>WGCR01000517.1 GCA_015493675.1 Anaerolineae bacterium | reverse complement strand
TCCTGTCTGTGATATCCCGGAATACGACAAGAACAGCTTTTTCACCGTTTTCTTCAAATGGAAACGCCATCGTTTCTGCAAGAAATGTTTCACCGGTAGCGGGTATGAGATATTCGTTTTCCGGAGGCAGCGGTTTTCCTGTCTGTAATATCTTTTGTATGCGGCGCCGGACTTTATCATGTTCATCGGGATGCAGGAAGTCAAAAACTGAATGGCCGATGATGTCATCGACGGAATCGAGTTTGAGCAGTTGCAGGGTCATATGGTTGGCAAAAATGATATCGCCTTTTCTGTGAATGATTGTGGCGTCGGGCAGCAGGCTGACAAGCTGGCGAAAGCGGGCTTCTCGCTCTTGCAGACGTTTCCGCTGACTTTTCTGTTCGGTGATGTCCCTGAAGAGCACCAAGACGGTCGCACTGTCATCGGGCTGGAGCAATGGGAATGCCGCGACTTCTACATCGATAACCTCGCCGTCCATGCGCAGGAATTTTTCCTCCATATAAGGCGCAACCGGCGCTGATTTTTCCGGAGGAAGCGTGAACAGCTTTTGAATACGTTTTCGTGCAGCTTCGCGGGAATCGGGATGAACAAAGTCGATGGCGGATTTTCCCAGGATGGCGTCAGCGTTTTCAGCCTTGATGATAGAAACGCAGGCCGGATTGACGAACGTGGCGATGCCATTAGTATGTACGGCGATGCCTATCGGGATGAGATAAAGAAGTTGTTGTAAAAATGCCGTTTGGCGTGCATGCTCCTGCTCTATTTTGGAAAGTCGATTTATCTTCGCTTTCAGGGCGGCTATTTCATGTTCGAGTTGCAGGCATTGATCATCATCGTTTTGATGGGAAGGTCCGCCTGTTTGTCCGAATGATTTGCTGGATTCTGTTCCCATGCAATTATGCTCCCGAAAAATGCAACTTTTTCTTGTCCAATGCTTGAAAGCTGATGGGCTTCTCTGGCGAAGCCAGAATGTCGCCGAGCAAACGTTTTGTTGACGTCCGGAAGGCGGGCAGATCGCCCGTCGTGACAAATCGCCAGGAGACAGGCCCGTTGGCATGACTTTGCAATTGCCGGTTTTGTAAAACGCGCCGGGTCTGACGGGCCACAGCCGGGGCGGGGTCTACCAGAACTACGTTCTCGCCAACGACTTTTTGGATTGATTCGCGCAGGAATGGGAAATGCGTGCATCCCAAAACGAGGTAATCAACCGCCACATCCTGGATGGGAATCATCACTTTCTGTAATTTTCTTTCGACGGTAGGCCCGGATAATTCGTGGCGTTCAACCATCTCCACCAGTCCTGTGCCCATCAGCGTGTAAACCTGCACGCCGTTGGCGAAGCGCTCCACCAGATTGGAAAAACGTGATGCCCGCAGGGTGCCCGGCGTCGCCAGCACCGCCACCTGACCTGTTTTTGTCGCCTGGCTGGCGGGTTTGATGGCAGGCTCCATGCCCACGATGGGGACATCGGGCCACTGCTGGCGCAGACTGGTCAACGCCGCGGCCGAGGCCGTATTACAGGCGATGACAATCAGCTTGGCTCCCTGATCAAGCAGCCAGGCTACGGCTGCATGGGTCAAGGCCGCCACTTCCCGGGGGCTGCGGGCGCCATAAGGAACATGCGCCTGATCGGCCAGATACAGCATAGATTCGCCCGGCAGAAGGTGGACGATCTCGCGCCAGACCGACAAGCCGCCAACGCCCGAATCAAATACGCCGATGGGCGCAGTTTTCAGCGGGGAGCGCCCCTTTGTCATGGCTGTCGTTTCCGCGCCGGATGATAGCGGGTTGCTTCTTCAATGAACAATTGGAAGACCCGCGGCATCAAGGCATCATCTGTCAGCATCTCGGGATGCCACTGAACGGTTACGGCAAAGGGGTGCCCCTCCAATTCCATGGCTTCGATCACCCCCTCGGGCGACATGCCCACCACCCGCAATCCGCGTCCGGGCGTGGCCACCGCCTGATGATGCAGCGAATTGACCCACAGAACAGCGCCCAATTCCCTGGCAATCTTGCTGTCGGGATCCAGAATAACCTGATGCGGGCGTTTTTGCCGGAAATTCTCGCCTTTGCCGCGCATATCATGCGTCTCTGTTACGCCCAGCTCGGCGTGAATATCCTGATAAAGCGCGCCGCCCAGGGCCACATTCAGCAACTGATGTCCCCGGCAGATGCCGAGAATAGGCATTTGCTCCGCCACTGCCCAGCGGGCCAGCAGCAACTCCACCCGATCCCGATCCGGATCGGTTTTCTCGATCTCATCTTCTTTGGGGTCATCATCATAAAAATGCGGATCGATATCCTCGCCACCCGCCAGCAACAGCCCGTCGATGCGCCGAAATATCTCACCATACAGATCATCATCCAGATGCAGAGGCACCGGGCAGGGAATGCCGCCCGAGCGATAGACCGCATTGAGATAGAGTTGATGCACAGTGTAGAGCCTGGCGCCCCGTGGATTGGTTCCCTGTCCAACAGGAATTCCGATAATGGGGCGTTTCGGGATGCGAGGGATGGGCATAAGATGACATCTCCTGAATGTGAAGGTGTCTGATTATACTTACATTTCACGTCCGTCGGCAAGAGAAACACCGTTTTGAATGGACTTGCTCATGATTCCTCATCACCTTATACTATCATTGCATCCCTCATGGAGCGCCTTGTTGTGCGTTGAGTATTTGTATGGCCTATCTTTCGATAATCGCACTTTTTCTTCCTCTTATTTTCCTCTTGTGGCTGGCCAATGTGGCGGACAAGCGTCGCAACGCCACGCCCGCAAAGCGGGATGTTGTCATTCTCGTCTATGTGTTGTTGGGGCTTGTGTGGGGAACGCTGTTGGCCGTTGCTGTCTTTGCTGTATTGATGGGGGTCGCCTATGTGCGTTATGCAGATATAGACGCTTTATCCGCTCAATACAGCGCTCAAGGTTTGAACCCGGAAGTCGTGGTGCAGTTCATGAAATCGCTGCCTCGCCTCGGATCCGGACTTTTCGTTCTGGCAGTGGTGGGGATTGCCTTGTTACTGCGGCCTGTTCGTCGCCTGCTTGCCCGCCTGATCCCCATTTCCGTCCATCGCGTCACTCACACAGTGGCCCTGACCTACAGCGTTTTTATCCTGGTCAACCTGTGGCTGGTGATGGGCGTTGGGCTTGAAACCGTAGCAGATGCCATCACCGCAGCGCCCGATACGCCGTCGGGGCGAATGATTGCCCTTTTGTGGCTACAGAATGTGATGCTGGCCCTTATGGCATTCATTGGCGTGGGATGGCTTTCGCGGCGGCGTTGGCGTAGCGCATTGCTGCGTTTGGGGCTAACATGGTCTGGATGGAAAAATGTCAGCCTGGGCATCGGATTGGGCCTGGGCATGTTTCTGTTTCTTTTTCCCCTCTCTCTCTTGTTGGAAAAAATCGGTCTGGGCGTCGATCCAAATATCGAGAATTTGACCGAGAAACTGATAGGCCCATTGATGACTTCATTGCCGGGCGTTATCTCGTTGGGGGTCGCGGCGGCATTGGGCGAGGAATTGACCTATCGCGGAGCGCTACAACCACGCTTCGGTATTTTTCTCACGGCGCTCCTTTTCGCCCTGACGCATAATCAATATGGCGTCAGTCTGGCCACGCTGGTGGTGTTTTTTCTGGGGCTGGCGTTGGGATGGACGCGTGTGCGCTATAACACCACAACGAGCATTTTTCTGCACGCCACTTACAATATCGCCATCGGTCTGGCAGCATTTTTGTTCCATTGATGTCACTTTCGGATGACGGAATCCTGTTTGACGATGATGGAGATAGCTCGGTTCTGGGGGGCGTGCCGCTGAAGATGGAAAGGGGCGATTCTCGTCATGTTGGGGCTTCGCCCCGAGATTGAAATACACTCTTGATGGCAGGGGCAGTGGGTGTGTTCC